>JAIXXU010000293.1 GCA_027490595.1 Pseudomonadota bacterium | reverse complement strand
GCCCAAGGCTCTTTGTGTCCCAAACTCATAAGAATTCCCTCTACCAACCAAGTAGGAAGAATGCATCTTTTTTTTAGGGCATACAGTTTTGATGTAGATAGAAGGGACCCTTTATTTAAAGGCAATCTATCGACGCAAATCATTGATTCTACAGTAGAAATCGCGCCTTTAATCATGGTTTCCTCGCCTCTTCAGAAGTCAGAATGGCACCATATACAAATGAGTCAGATGGAGTCAACGAATTAACTTACTTTTTCTTAACCTTTGTTGTGAGCAAACTTAACTCGGCAATAAAGTCTTCTGGACTTGAAAATGCACGATAAACAGAGGCAAACCTCACATAAGCTACTGGGTCTAACGATAGCAGAGCCTCAAGAACCATTTCACCTACCTGTTGGGAAGTAAGTTCCTGTTCTTCAAAAGATATAGCCTTCCTTTCCACGGCATCAACAACAGTATCAAGACTTTCAGGACTTATGGATCTTTTCTGGCAGGCAATGCTCAAACTCTTCAAGACTTTATCCCGATTAAAAAATTCTCGGGTTCCATCTCGCTTAATCACATAGATAGGACGCTCTTCCGCACGCTCAAAGGTTGTAAAGCGATAGCTGCATTTTACACACTCTCTCCGTCTTCGCACAGTGGAGCCGTCTCTACTTTCGCGACTTTCAATTACTTTGCTTTCAGGGCTTTGACAATGATGGCATTTCATACTGGTGAAGCATACCCTAACTTAGAAAAAGAACCTTGGTAAAGGGGATATTGAGAGCAAAGGTCCTCAACAATTTGTCTAGCTTTTCTATGTTCATCAAGTTCTGGCTTTAATGCAAGGGAAATAGCTAATGCAAGCTTATCCATATCACTCTCCACCATCCCACGTGTTGTTATTGCTGGTGTGCCAATACGAATGCCACTGGTAACCATGGGTTTTCTTGGATCATTAGGAACGCTATTTTTATTTACAGTAATATTAACGGCAGCAAGCATTTGCTCAGCCTCTTTTCCACTGTAATGAGAATGTCTAAAGTCTACCAACATCAGATGATTATCAGTCCCACCTGACACTAAAGAAAAACCATAGCCCATTAATTTTTTAGCCAGATGTCTTGAGTTAATAATAATTTGCTCTGCATATTTTTTAAAGTCTGGTTTTAAAACTTCACCAAACGCAACCGCCTTAGCACCTATAACGTGCATCAATGGGCCCCCTTGCAACCCAGGAAATACAGCTTTATCAATGGCTTTGGCATACTTTTCACGGCACATAATTATTCCACCACGAGGTCCTCGCAAAGTTTTGTGAGTAGTTGTTGTCACAAAATCAGCAAAAGGTATAGGACTTTCATGAACGCCTGCTGCAACAAGTCCGGCAATATGTGCCATATCAACAAGTAAAAGCGCACCCACTTCATTTGCAATTTCTCGAAATTTTGCAAAATTTAAAGCTCGAGGATAAGCACTAGCGCCAGCAATAATTAATTTGGGTTGACATTGTTTTGCTACACGAAGAACTTCTTCATAATCAATAAAGCCCTGCTCATTTACACCATATGAATATGATTTATAGTAAATACCAGAAAAATTTACAGGGCAACCATGGGTCAAATGACCACCATGGGATAAATCCATGCCTAAAAAGCTATCTCCAGGTGATAACGTAGCAAGAAAAACGGCATGATTTGCTTGAGCACCGCTATGAGGTTGGACGTTTGCATGTTCAGCGTTAAAAATTTGCTTAACTCTTTTTATAGCAAGAAGTTCAAGGCTGTCGTTAAATTCGCACCCACCATAGTATCGACGCCCTGGATAACCTTCTGCATATTTATTGGAAAAGACACTACTAAGAGCAGCAAGTACTGCTGGACTGGCAACATTTTCTGAAGCAATAAGCTCTATACCATCTTTTAAACGCTGAGATTCTTGTTGAATTAAAGCAGCAACCTCAGGATCTTGCAATGAAAGAATATCATCAGAGCACTCAACTATACTCATGGCATCAACCTTTTCTCAATAGACGAGATTTTTTGAACCCGCGCCCTGTGACGGCCCTCTTCGCACTCCGCTGAAAGCCAAATTTTTACAAAATCGATAGCTCTTTGGTGGTTGATAGTGCGTGATCCTAAACAAATCACGTTGGCATCGTTGTGGGCTCGACTCATACGAGCCGTAAACTCATCGTTGACAACAGCAGCCCGAACATCGGGAAACTTGTTTGCTGCGATACACATGCCAATCCCCGTTCCACAAATTAAGATACCTCTGTCGCAGCGCCCTGCAGAAACCTCAGATGCAACTATATCTGCATAATCTGGGTAATCCACTGAAACTGAAGAGTCAGTAGCAACACCATAATCAAGAACTTGATGGTTGGTAAGACCCAGAAAATCAATGACGTAACTTTTTAGTTCTTTCCCTGCATGATCGGCCGCTATAGCTATTTTCATGAAATCCTCATTGCTAATTAAAAAAAAACCTAGAAAGGCCTTTGCTGGGGCCGTTTCTAGGCTTGATTTATAACTCTAGAAGAAAAGCTTTTAAAGCTTTGCCCCAATAAACTTCACTGCATCACCAACTGTCTTCAACTTCTCTGATTCTTCATCTGAAATATTAACACCAAACACTTCTTCAATTTCCATAAGAAGCTCTACGATATCAAGAGAGTCTGCACCAAGATCTTCCTGAAAACGAGATGCAATAGTTACATTTTTTTCTTCAATGTTCAGTTTTTCTGAAACAATTTTAATTAACTTAGATTCTAATTCTTTAGTATCCATAATACTACTCCTACCTTGATTCCAAATAAAATTCCCTGATGCAAATTAATTGGGTGCAACAAACGGAATCCCCTCTTTAACAGAGGACCAGCAATAATGCAATCCAAATAAAATCTCTGTTACAATCCAAGTTTATGCAGATCAAGGCCCTGCCCCTTTATAAATTCTTTCACTTTGTCGTCAAGCCCCTTTAAACTGGGAATAGACTTTAATTCTTTTTTTAATTTTTCAAAAAACTTTGATTCTGCCAATGGCAATTCAGCAGAACATAAAGCTACCTGAAAAACACTGGACTCTTGCCAATAATTATCGAGAGCTGCATCAAAGCATAGGAGATTAGGAATTGTTGCCAAAAGATGAAGCTTCCCATTTTGGATGGTGAAGTTTCCGCTTAAGGAATTAATACTACTGATGTTTGCAAGCTGAACTTTCATAAGGGGAGGTAAAGTAACTTTGTCAAAAATATTTTTATCCATCCATTTTAAATTGAGAAGCTCATATTTTCCTTGCATATCTAAATTTTTTTCAATACTTTCCGAACCCACTAATTTCCATGATGATGTTAAATTTACCTGACCAGAGACCCCTTGAGGAAATTTCCCCGATAGTTTCTTGCCCACAGATTCCAAAGATAAATTATGACATTTAAAGTCACCCTCTTTTGTTGGCTGCAGTGGTGACAAACCAAACTGAACCTTTCCTTGGCAGTCACCATTTTCTATCTTCATTTTTAGAAGGCGAATATCCATTTTTTCTGGTTCCCATTTTCCAGTCCATTGAATTTTCTCCCCTTTCCATTCTTTTGCAATCAGGTATTCAACATTTCCAATCAAATTCACACTGAAGGAATCATCATCAGAAACAGCTTTTGACTCTGAAGTACTTAACACTTCATTTAAAGTAGACCTTTGATTTTCTTGTACAGATTTTAATTCATTTTGTGATTTATTATATTCTTTATTTAACTCAAGAGGACTTTTTACTTCCGTTGAGTTGTTTTCCCAAAATTTTTGAAAATCTACAAGATCTAGCAGTTTGGAAGAAAATACAAGCTGAAGCTTTAGTGGCTTTACACTTTCTTCCTCAAATTTTATTTTTATGTCAGAATGATCAAGAGATAATTTAACTATTCCGCTTGATTTCACATTCCATTCGTCAGGCTCATTTACAAAATTTTGTAATATAATTTGTCCACTTAGTTTTGTAGGCGCTCTAAATAGTTGTTTTGCATCCTTTTGTATTTCCAAGAAAAAAGATGACTGAATATCTAATTTTTGTTTTGCATCTATATCTTTTAATTTTAGTTCTAAATTTTTTAATTCATATGTTTGATTCTTCTCTTTAGAAAACAATCCAGCTACAAAACCATCATTGATTTCTAGAGAATTAATGATGACTTTTTTTTGAAATAAAGGGAAAAACTGAGGTTTGAGATGCAATTTTTGCATGGAAAATTGTCTTGGAAAAAAATTTGAAAATGTTTCTTCAGGAACTATCGTGACTTTTTCTAAAACCAAGCCAAAACCAGATAAAACAGTAAGGTGCGCCGACTGAAAATCAACATTTAGATGACTCTTTTCTTTGAGAAATTTTTGAATCTGAGGTTTGAAATCATTCAAATCTAAAACAATTGGTAGTAAAATAGTTCCAATAGAAATTGCAATAACTATGGAAAAAAGAGTCCAAAAAAACAAACGCATTTTACTCATGAAATTTACTTATCCTGAAGTGCATCATAAAATTTATTATTTATAAACTTCGCTAAATTTTTTAACACATGTTCATTTAAAATTATTCTTGTATGACCTCGAGAATTATCACACACCATAAACAATGCCCTAGGAATTTGAAGCATTATTTTAGCCGCTAAGTCATAAGGTGAAATTTTATCTTTAAGACCGTGAAGCCAAAGTACAGGGACTTTTACACGATTTAAAATGTTCCTTTTCACAAAAGTTTCTTCACAAAAAAAGGCAATTTGTTTTTCAGAAAGAACTTTTACCTTCCATCGTATAGGCATTTTTTGAAATAATGGAAAACCCAATACGTGTGCAAGTCCTAAAAAACCATAGTAAACAAAAATCTGAAAATAATCTAAAATCCAAGCCTTTAAATTAAAAATTGACCACTTTTCGCTGGATAATATTTTAGAGGAATTTACCGCCAATAAAGGAGAAATAGCAATGACTCCGTTGATTCTCCTAGCAACTTCTTCACGGGTAGAAGCTAACAAAGCTAGACTGGCACCGTAAGAATACCCCATTAAATAACAACGAGGAGTATTTTCCAATTTTGCTTCAGTGGTCGAAGAATCTTGTATTTTTGAAGTTTCAAACAACTTATTTATAAGCAGTGGAATACTTCGTGTAGATTCTTGCATATCAAGCAGGCTAGAATCGGCAGGACCATGTCCATCCCAGTCAAAAGCAAGCACACTAAAACCTTCATGAACTAAATATGGAATCACGTGACCAAACTGAAATGTAGCATCAGTTCCTAATGCATGAACAAGAATAATCAATCCTTTTTCAGGTTGTTCTTTACTAGAATATTGGGAATTAACCAAGACGGCACAGCCTACACCTGTGGACAAAGGAACGCTAAAGTAGCTTTTTTCTAGGGTTTCTAATTTACTTTTTTTTAACAATCTACGGGATACATTTTTTATGAAATCTTCTTCCGAAATTGATGTTAACCGCTCTGAAATCCATTGTTTGGTACTAGACATTTCCATTGCCCCTATCGTATGCATGATCCAGTGACCTATGATTTTAGTTTATTTTTCAGATTTAGGTGAGTCCCATGACAGAAAATTTTAATGAACATACCCCAATGCATGAAGTAGAAAGTCGTTTCCCCTTTGCTCGTTCCACCCTACATGCGCACTTTCATATTGGTGGATGCGCTAGTTGCGGATATGAACCTCAACAAACAGTAGGGGAAGTTGCTCAAAAATATCAAAAAAACCCTTCAGATCTTCTTATTTGTTTAAATGAGTCCTACACTAATATGCTACGCTCTGAACTAACTGTGGAAGAATTTCAAAAGTTAAAAAACTCAACAAACAAAATTCTTATCATCGACGTGAGAGAAGAATGGGAATTTAATATTGCTCATATTCCAGATTCCATTCGTTTACATGAAGGAAATTTTCAAGAGATTGTTCAACAAACACAATCTATGCCAGACGTCATTGTAGTTTGCCATCACGGGATGCGCTCGATGAATGCTACACTTTATTTGCGGGAACATGGAGTTCCTCAAGCAAAAAGTCTCACGGGTGGAATTGATGCCTACAGCCTAAGAATTGATTCCAGAATCCCAAGGTATTAGGATTAAAGAACATTATTTTTGGATGTTATTAAAACTTTGATTTGTTTATTTTTTTTTGAAAAATTGAGACCCTGGCAATTAAACTACAATGGATTTGATTGCCTTCTCATAAGCATGTTCTTGGACACCAGGAATAGCTAACCCCTCAGCGCGGCATATAGCTACATTTGTCAAGCCTATAAATCCTAGCACGGCTTTTAAGTAGGGCTCTGTAAAATCCAAAGACTTCATAGGTTCTTCTGAATACACTCCTCCGGTTGCTATAGCCAAGAATACTTTTTTATCCTTAGAAATTAAACCTATAGGACCATGTTCAGTGTACTTAAACGTAACACCCGCTCTTACGATTTGATCTACCCAAGCTTTTAAACCCGACGGAAGACCAAAGTTAAACATAGGAACCCCTATCACGATATAGTCGGCCCACAATAAATCACGCAAAGCTGTTTCTGAGTGAACAAGAACTTTTTTATGCGCTTCCGACTGCTGTTCAGCTGGTGTAAAAAAAGCAGCGATGTGAGATTCATCTAAATGAGGAATGGGGTTTTTGATTAAATCAAGCTCTCTAACTTCAAAGTCTCCATACTTTTTTTGCAAATTTTCAACAATATAGCGGGAAAGTTTACGTGTTACAGACAAATCACCGCGAGGACTGCTGTCAATGTGAAGAATTTTAATCATATTTCTCTCCTTCGTTTTAATTTATTCTTTATAATCAAAAAATAAATACTGAAACCATAACGCCAAAATCTTACGTTCAAAGCACAAATTCTAATATCGACATAAAGATCTAAAACTAAATAAAATAAAGAAAGAGTTTGCTTTGGCTATTATTTTCATTAGTTACGCACTCGTATGAGTTCATTTAAATTAAG
>JAIXXU010000266.1 GCA_027490595.1 Pseudomonadota bacterium | reverse complement strand
TATATACAAAGCAAAATTTAGATTGGAAATATGAAGGGGTACTTTCGTCCGGCATATATTAAGTAAATTCCAAATATTAAAGACCTTCAGCTAACAGCGGTTTCACGCAATTGCTACTTTCCTTGTAAAATGAACTTCTTTTTTCCATAACTTCGTTCTGTCCAGCCGAGAGTACTCAGTTCCAAATGCCGCAACTGACGTGAAGCCGCCGGACGTTAACTGCAATTTCAAAATTCCGTGTCCAAATTAACTTACTCTTTTATGACTAAAAACTTAGTTTGTTTTGTAATTCTTCTGATAATTGCAATTAGTTGTAATAAACCCAAAGTTCTAAAAGCTGAACTTAATGCTTCACAAACTTTTCCACCAGGCGAATGGATCAGCAAATCTGATTCGCTGTCAGGATTGAGTATCCGAGAAGACAAACTTGCTTTCTTTAAAAACATGCAATTCAGCAGTGAAAATATCTGCAAATACAAAATCTTTGATTCTGTAGAATATACAGACGAAAAAAAGATTATTCTATCATCATATTTGGTAACGAATTGCGAACATGATACAATTACTTACAAAATAGAAATCCGGAATGATTCACTTATCCAATTGAAATTAAAGGAAAGCAAATCAGAGGTTTTTAAGCTCAAACAAAAATAAAGAAACTGCAGTTAACAGCGGTTTCACGCAATTGCTACTTTCCGTGTAAAATGAACTTCTTTTTTCCATAACTTCGTTCTGTCCCGCCGAGAATACTCAGTTCCAAATGCCGCAACTGACGTGAAGCCGCCGGACGTTATGTGCCATTATGAAAAAACTGTGCGTATTAATAGTTGTCCTAATCTGTGTTAGCTGTTTTAAAAAGCAGTCTAAAGCCGAGGTTACTTCTAAAAAATCAGAATTCAATCAGGCTATGGATAATGAGTTTTTATATAAAAAAGATAACGCTATCATAGAAATCATTTTCAAAAACTTTAAGTATTCAATCAAAACAAATTTAGCGGGAATTAAAACTATATATGATCTTGATGAAATGCACATACCTACAAAAACACCTAATAAATTGACGTGGGCAAATGATAATTATGCGTGCATGATGGTATGGTGGTCACAATCCCAATCAAGACATATTTTTATACCAACAAATCCACGAAATAAATTTATTTATCTGGATAAAGACATTGAAGAATCTGATAGTTTAAGCAATAATATCGTTTACATTGATTCTGTATACTATGAAAAAGACTATGTGAAGTTTACAGTTGAAAATTTAATTACGCGAAAAACAATTTCTTTGAACCTTAAATACGGTCCTGAGAATGGAACATATCCATTTTACGACTCAATTAGTCTGACTAAAAATAGATTCGAAGTTTTTAGCAGGAATGAAAACAAGAAAATAGATATTACGTCAATTAATAACGGCACATAACAGCGGTTTCACGCAATTGCTACTTCCTTGTAAAATGAACCGCCTTTTTCCATAACTTCGTTCTGTCCACGCCGAGAATACTCAGTTCCAAATGCCGCAACTGACGTGAAGCCGCCGGACGTTAGCTGTAATGCTGCCAAAATTGCGTATAAATTCATCCTTAATATTAATTTTTTTCTAACTACTTTTATCAACATGGATTTACAACTTAGAGAAATTGAAAACGGGCTTCCTGGGATGACTGCTAACTCCGGCAAACATTTATATGAAGGTTGCGCAATTAGTCTTTATAGACACAATCATAACCCACACGGTACCTCTATGAAACTCCATGGGAATGATTCTGTAATTGTAAATTTACAATGGGATGATATTTTTGATGAACAACTTGACAGAACTTGGAAAGATCAATTTTACGCAACCGAACACGCTGCAATATGTATTTCGATTCTATTGGCTCTCAAATTAACTAACTATACTATAATTGAACGCTCTGCAAGAAACAATGGATTCGATTATTGGCTGGGCGAAAAAGGAGATATTTTATTTCAAAAAAAGGCGCGATTAGAAATATCAGGTATTTTTAATGATAACGAACAAACATTAACACAAAGATATAGAGTTAAAGTCCGTCAAACTTCTGCGTCGGATTCTCTAAAAATTCCGGCTTACGTGGGAGTGGTAGAGCTAAGCATGCCAATGGCTAAATTTGGTCAAATATGAAAACACAAGCTTTACATAGACAAGCGATGGAACTTGCTGATGATGCTTTTTTAAAAAGATTCAAAGGTGAAAATGGTGATGCTAAATCTATTTTCTACCAAGCTTTTTTAAAAGAAAAAGAAGCCGCTTTTGAATCAATTCTTGAAAAAATCGGTGAGCCTACAACATCTGTGTTATTTAAAAGTGCGGCATCGTTGGCTTTAAACTGCGATGAACTCTTAGAAGCTGAAAAATTAATTTGTCATGGATTAATCAACAATCCTCCATATGAAATTGCTGAAGATTTACGCAATCTGTTAGAAAACGTACATTTTCAACGCCATCTAAATTTACAAGGTCAAACGTTAGACTCTTCTGAAATTCAACTTGTAGTAGCAGGGAAAAGTGTAGGATATGGCGTTGCAAAATCAGATGTAATTTTCGATAGAATAGATGCACTAGAGCAAATCACCTACAGGACCGTCGAAAGAAAACAAGCTAAACCGTTTCGGGGAAAAGGTGCGGTTCCTAAAGTGCTAAAATTGAATTTTCAACCATACATGTCAGTTCCACGTGCGGCCAGTATGGCATTTACAATAAGACTTGGTCAAAATTATCAAACTCAGCTAGATAACTTTAGTAATTCAAAGATGATTATTGACGAAATAATTGAAAATATAGAACTTGTTAATCAAGCTAAATTTGACGATTTAAAAGAAAAAATCAAGGATGAAAGTTACTATAAAAATTTTATTAGTCTTTCAAAAGAATTAGCACCTGATGGGAATGATATAAAATTAGTTGGTTTATCGGTCGTTCGCGATGGAATCCAAAAAGATGTTGAATTTACCCGAACCCGCAAAGAAATTAGTTATTATAGTGGAGATGCACCATTAAATATTGTTTCAGAAATTTCACAAAACAAATCTCTAGAATTGAAAGGAGTACTTTCTGCAGCAGATGGAGATAAAAATAATTTCCGTTTAAATAGCGGCGGAAAAAATTACATTATTATAGTTCCTGAAGGATTAAACGATATCGTTAAAAAATACTGGAAAGAAGAAGTGATTATAAAAGGAACGGAAGAAAAACAAAATACTATAAGACTTACAGATATTGACCCTGTTTCTTAGGAACAAATTTTGCACTACAGCTAACAGCGGTTTCACGCAATTGCTGCTTTCCTTGTAAAATAAACTTCTTTTTTCCATAACTTCGTTTTGTCCAGCCGAGAGTACTCAGTTCCAAATGCCGCAACTGACGTGAAGCCGCCGGACGTTACCGGCAAGCTTGGCGCGCCGACCTAAAATGCAAGCTTATGCGAAATATTGAGCAATTGTTAAAAGAAAT
>JAIXXU010000079.1 GCA_027490595.1 Pseudomonadota bacterium | reverse complement strand
TTTTTTTTTCGTATATTTATTGTTTTTTCTACTATGAAGCAATGGTATTTTTCACAAAAATTATCAATGATTTTTTTTCGATTTATTTATCTAGTTATTGAGTGATAGATTTGTTTCCTGGTTTTTTTTCGACTAAAATTGCCAGCTACCAGCCAGTTCAAGATAAGGAGAAACAGAAGGGCGCCGTGGTACACTTAGGTCACTATCTCCAGTTGTAATGGTTGTCATGTCACTAGTTAGAATGTCCATTCCTAGACCGCCTTTGAGGGTAAAGCGACCTGGTTCAACATCTTGAAAGGTGGATTCATAGGAAACTAGGGTTCCTAGGCGAATTCCAAAGTTTTGTTCTCGCTTTTGTACAGAACGATTACTTTCTGTAAAAGATAAACTATTTTGAATATACATTGGTTCTACACGAAGATATTGTCTTATTGGTGTATTTAGACCTGTTTTTTCAGAAGACCAATTTGCGATCTCAAGATCGGCAGGCAGGCTGACAAAAAAAGTGGGATATTTTTGTGAAACTCTATAAAAATATCCTGCGGCACTGTTAAGACGTGAATAATCTGGTGAATTGAAGCGAAGGGCATTTCCATTATTTAATTGTGCATTTCCCATGGTAAAATATGCTGAAAATTCTAGATTTTGTGTATAGATTGGAGTTATAATTTGAGAAAAACTTACCTTTGTCGTGATTCCTTGTGTGGCAATTTCATTCATACCATCAGAAAAGTTTAGCCTTCTATATCCGAGTTGTGCATTCATGAATTTTTTCCCTTCAACGCCTCGAAGGATTTGAAACCCTCCAAACACATCGATAAGATAAAATCCACCTCCCGATACCCAGTTTGGGTCAAAAAATGATCGCAAGGGTGCATATGCCATTCCGAAAACGTCCCCGCCAACAACAAGGTCACGGGAAAGACCAAGAGTACACTGAGTGGTGCTGCAATAAAGCTCGGCCTCTTTTGGATAAGTAGATGCTTCAAGACGCTGTAAGGCAAGGGATCTTGGCTCTGAACTAAGCCAAGACCTCAGAATTGATTGTGGATTCTTGTCTTCTTGGTAAACAGGTCGTTCATCGCCAGCAGCATTCCCCTCTAGTTCATTGGCTGATGAAGTGCCATTGATATAAAGAAAAGCATTGAAACCAAGGAATAAAAAAAGAGTATAGCGTGAAAGTTTGGTTCCTAATTTTTCACTTTGTGCTGGATTAGTTTTCAAAGTTTATTCCCCTATAGTTTTGCGTTCCTGTTTTTTACAGTAACATTGTTATGTCAGAGCTGTCACGTAGCTATGAACGACAGTTTTTTCTCCACAAGAATCAAACCTGATACGAAGTCTAAATCCATGTTGACTTTTTTCAATGCCGCATACACATCCTTCACCAAAAACTTTATGGCTTACTCTTTGTCCGTGTCTCCACTCGGCATCTTCTTGTTCTGCGGCGATTTGGTTGTCAAAGTGATTACTCATGCTTGCTGGCAAGGATTCCATTGCTGTCGATGTGGGAAAATCTCTAAAAACACGAGGGGCATCTTGAAATGTGGAGAGCTTTGGTTTTGCGAAAGAGCGTCTTGTAGTGCCTATAAAATCAAGACATTCATGAGGTATTTCAGATATAAATCGGCTTTGTTGAGCGGGCATGAATTGTTTGAAACGGTTGGACTCCGAGTAGGTAAGCGTAAGGTTATTTTGAGCTCTAGTCATAGCAACGTACATAAGCCTGCGTTCTTCTTCGACGGCAGAAGGTTCATAGAGTGAATTTTGGTGAGGCAACACACCTTCTTCAAGACCACATAAAAAAACCTGAGAGAACTCTAGACCTTTTGCTGAATGGATTGTCATCAGCGTAATTGCATTGGCTTCACCTTTAGAAGCATTTTTTGTTGTAGGTTCAATTACAAGAAGCGCTTGTTCCATGAATTGCGCTAAAATTTCTTCAGAGCTATGTTTTACGTTGTTTTCTTGCTGGCTTATTTGAAAATTATTTTCAAATTCTTCCAAAGCGTTCTTTAGCTCTATCACATTAAGCCATCTTTCATCTGCCTCTTCCGGATAGGAAGCGCGAATATAGTTTTCGAAGTTTATGTCATGAATGATGATGTTTAATAGCTGTGAACCTTTCATTCCATCAATGAGTTGTTGCTTCCATTTTTGTAAATGAATGATGAACGTTTTCAGTCCACCAATAGAACGGCCTACGTTATTTTCAAGGTTACCGTAGACAATTTCGCTGGCACATTTTGCAAGAGTTTCGTGATTTGAATTAGCGAGATGTTTTAGTTTTTCCAGCGCGCTTTCTCCAAAGCCGCGACGTGGAGTGTTGACAACTTTTTGGAAGGATGCGTCGTCAGCTGTATTGATCATTATTTTGAGATAATGCATGAGAACTTTGACTTCAGCTCGCTCGTAGAAGCGAACTGATCCATAAATTACGTATGGCATCATTCGCCTGCGTAGTTCATCTTCTAGGGATCTACTTTGAGCGTTGGTGCGATAGAGACAACAAAAGTCAGAAAAATTACTTCCATCTTGTATAGACGTGTAAATAGAGTTGGCTACTTCACTGGCTTCTGTATAGGCATCGGGGCATCCAATTACCTTGATTTTTTGGCCGTTGTTTTTTTGAGTAAAAATACTTTTTTCTGCTCTTACCTTATTATTTCCTATAACACTTTTGGCTGCTGAAATAATCTTGTCTGTACTTCTATAATTTTCTTCAAGTTTAAAAATTTTTACATTAGAGAATAAATTGTGAAAATTGAGAATAAAAGAAGGTTCAGCTCCTCGCCAGGAATAAATGCTTTGATCATCGTCTCCAACAATGAACAAATTATTTGTATGAGAACAAAGTTTAGTAATTAATTTAAATTGTAAGGGGTTGGTATCTTGGAATTCATCAATTAAAAAATAACGAAAACGATTTTGAAGTGAGTGAAGAACCAAATTATTTTCTACGATTAAAGTATAAAATACCAAAAGTAAATCATTAAAATCCATAGAGTTTAACTGTTTCAGCTTGTCTTGGTATTGTTTATATATTTTATGAATAAGAACGGGATCATATTGTTCTTCACCAAATCGACGAAAAGAAAGACTCACTTCTTCCTTTACATTATTAGGTTTTTCTTTGATTTCTTTCCAATATTCATCGGGAGTAGTTCCTTTGTTTTTTAACTTATCTATTTTGCTCTTTACAGTTTGCACAGACAGGAGTTTATCGGGAACATTTAAGTTTTTTAGTATATCTTTTAAAAGTCCCTTTTGGTCATCATCGTCATAAATAGAAAAATTAGGTTGGAAACCAGCTTCTAAAGAGTATATTCTTAAGAATTTTGCACAAAAAGAATGGAATGTAGAGACACTTAGGTTCTTTGCTTGTCTTGCGCCAATCAGATGTTCAATACGTTCATTCATTTCTTTAGCAGCTTTGTTTGTAAAAGTTACTGCTAGGATAGACGATGGAAATACTTTTTCTGTTTGAATAAGCCATGCAATTCTTGAACAAATTACCCGTGTTTTTCCACTACCTGCTCCAGCATAAACAACTGCAGGCCCGTCTTTATGCGTTGTGGCAGAAAGTTGAACGTCATTTAAATTTAGCAATAAAGGAGAGTGGGAAACATTTTCTACTACGTAAGATTCCATTTTAGTTCTTCTTTTTCTTCTTAGATTTCTTTTTTTGAACAGGCTTTTGTTTCTTATTTTTTATGGACGCTAATCCAGAAGATCGAACTGCCATCATTCTTAATTTTTTAAGGTATTGTTCTTCTAAAGCTTGGGCTCTAGATTTATGAATGAGATGGGAATAATGAGGATTATTTTCAATATTTGATGCTAAAAATACATGTTGTCGTTCTTGTCCGAATCCTTTCTTTTTAAAAAATTTTACAGCTTTTTCGTTGCTTGGGTCAGTATCGGCCATGATAATTCGGACGCCTTCATTTTCCACAAACGCTTCCACTGCTTTGTCAACAAGTTTGCTGGCAACGCCATCTCTTTGCCATGCGGAATGTGCACAAATCCATACAATATAGCCGTAACTCCATGCTGTGCCGGGTTTTGACATGACGGTACCAAGCACAAAGCCAACAATCCGTTCATCTTCAGAAGTGATACCCTTTTTATAGTTATCATTTTCAGCAACAAAACAATAATCGCCATCAGTATTGAACATGGTTGTTACTTCGTATTCGTCCCACCCTCTGTAGAGCATGGGCCATAAGTCAGCTCGAAAACAAAGTTCCCCAAGCTTATATACTTCAGCCAGATCTGCAATTTCCATTTTTCTTAGAAAAAAACTTTTTTTACTTTCAAGTGAAGATAGCTTTTGTTCTTTGGTTATTTCTTTTTTTACGACCATTTTCAGACCTCATAAGCGGTAGCTTTTATGAGAAGTTAATTTCTAGGGATATTATATGGCGAGCAAAAGATAAAGGTCGGTCCTAAGGAAATTTTTATTTTTTGATTATTTTGGATGATGTCTCCGTCCAGTGAATATGGATAATTATCTTTGCTAAAAATAATTTCTGCAGAGTTAATATTATGAGTTAAAGGATTTGAAATTTTTCTTAACTTATTAGCTGTAAGTATTTTTGAAAACGTGGCAAGGAACGCAGGTAGGCCGCCATTAATGGCGATAAGTTCTGCTTCAGGAGCTCCCATCTTAACGTTTTTAAATAAATGTAAATTTAAGGGTAACTTCGGAACAGTTGATGCCATTATTAGAGAATAGCCTTTGTTAGAGGTCAATTTGATAAAATTTTCTTGGTTGATAACAGCTTTGTTGCTTATGGTGAATTGGCATGAAATTTCACAATTTATTTTTTTATTCCAAAGAGGTAAATACAAACTTGTTATTTTGTTCAAAACAAATTTTGTCAGGGCGAGTCCTGCGCCGAATGAATTGCTTTTATTTTGATAAAAGCTGCTTAAAAACTCAGTAGCCAAACCACAGGCGAAAACAAAGCCAATGCGGTCTTCAACCATGAGTGTTTGAATAGGTTGCTCAAACAAGGGGTGTTGATTTTTTAGGGAAGAAAGCAAATCTTCAAGAATTTCATGTGGGTCTTTAAAAAGTCCTAGGTTTGAGGCTAGAAAATTCATAGTCCCTCCCCGCAAGGGTATGATTTTGGGAAGGGGTTTGTTTGCTAAGGTGTAAGCAGTGTATATTTTTGTAAGGCTCAGTCCCAGTGAACCATCGCCACCGACAATACCTATTATTTTGATTGATTTTTCTGCGAATTCTTGGCAAACATCATCTAGATCTTCCAAGTTTCGAGTAATATGGTACTCGCCTTTGTTATCGAG
>JAIXXU010000045.1 GCA_027490595.1 Pseudomonadota bacterium | reverse complement strand
TTGTCTGTTAGGTTGGTGTTAAGTATTTCAAGCTGTTTTAATGAACTAATTTTTGTTTCCGTGCTAACATAGGCTTTCAAAACTTTTTGGATGTTTTGAGTCTCTTCAATTACGAGTTTCTTAGCAAAAGGAAAATATTTATTAATATTTTTTTGGCTTTCTTTGTCAACTACAGCAACATTGGCAAGATCTTTGTGTGATAAAAAATCATAAATACAATTTCGAGCATCAGGAGCAACTTTACTGAGTTCTTCTCTCGCAAGTTTTAATTCAAAAGGCTGATTCATAAATTTTTTAGAAAAAGAAAGCGTATTTTTTTCTTGGTTCATAAAAATATGATTGAAACAAGAGGGCTCTAAAGCCTCTGCAATATTATCGTATCCTACAGATTTTAAGTGCTCCTTCAATTCAGACCAATTAAAGCTTCCATCACTGGAAGAAATCGCTTTTGAAGGAAATTGCTTTGTAAAGAAAAAAGCCAATAAAGCATGAACAGATTTAGGAATAGTTGGCCCAAAATATCGCCATTTTGAAATAAAAAGAGCGTGAGGTTTAGGTGATGGGTTAACTATTTGAGAAATAACATCATCTAAAGATTGGAATTCTGAGCACGCTTTCCAAATAAGTTTCACTTTTTCTTTGCTTGAATGTTTACTCCTGTTATATGCGACAGAATCAATCTGCTTTTTAATCACTATACTGATTGGTGCTTGTGACATACTAAAATCCTTTGTTTTCTTGAGTCTATACCTTGGGTAAACCATACTAATTTTTCTGAAAATACCTTAAATAAAGGAGGTTTTTCATGACATAAAAACTTACTAACACTCTTTAATAATGAAAATCAATACTTATTTTATAAGTCTGATTATTTAGTACTACAACGTTAAGTAATTTTGATGTATAATAATCCTACTTTTATAAGTAGGAAAATAACAAGTATGCGTAGCCGAGAATTTTCATCAATACAAAAGAAGTTAACTAGATTTATAGATAATTTTTATCCTCAATTTAAAAGATCGGACAGGTTAAAATGGTGTGGAGTTTACCTATCAGGTTTGATTGTAGAAGGAGGGAGGAAATCTATTGAGCCAATTGCTGAATTTCCTGAAAGAGAGCCACTTGATTTCCTGAAAGGGAGCCACCTCCGACAGAATGCTGTAAGAGTTTCAATATTTGAATTTCCACTGGCTCCGGATGGTTTGTCAAGTTCCAGTTTTTGTGCCCTTTTTTTGCGCATTGATTCTCCAGTAATGTTTAGCCTGATTGCACCATGGACAAGCCTGTCAAGAATTGCCTCTAATGCTACAGTGTCTTCAATGACTTCTTTCCAATTTTCTAGAGGAATTTGACTTGTGATAATTGTTGATTTGTTTGCATATCGTTCTTCAAGAATGTCATATAGGCCTTGAACCAAAGTTTCAGCTAATTTTTTGATTCCAAGATCATCAAGTATAAGGCAATCAGTTTTAATTAATCGGTCTCTAAATCGCAAGAAAGTTCCTTCAGCTCGAGAGATATCAACACGTTCAATCAGTTCATTTATGCCAAGAAAAATGCAAGAAAATCCTTTTCGACAAGATTGGTTTCCCAGAGCAGTTGCTAAAAATGTTTTACCAACACCTGTTGGACCATGAATGAGAACATTCCTTGGTTCTTTTAAGAAACGTAATTCCATAAGATCTTTTACTTGTGCTGCACTTAAATTTCTTTTTGTAGTGACATCAATTTTTTCGGCACAGGCTTCTGTGCGAAAGCGAGCAGCACTGATACGCCTTTTTATTTGTTGATTTTCCCTATGAATTTTTTCATCAGTAATAAGGGCAGATAAAAAATCACAGTGTCCCCAAGCATGAGTTGTAGCATCTGAAAGCCGCATTTCAAGTGAGCTAAGCATTCCATATAGTTTCATTTCATTCATAAGTTTCTTTGTTGCCTCAAACATATAGTCTCCTTAATTTAAAATTTCGTCGCCTCGTAAAAATGGATTTGACCCACGTTTTATAGATTGGTTTGTTTTTTTATTATTTAAATTTGCTCCTTTTTTCAGAATTCGTTCAATGAAAGCGTAGGTATTTTGATTTAGGTCTGTTGCTTTTTGACAGGCATTTTCAAGATCATTATGGCTATAAATTTTGCCTAGACGAATAATTCCTTGAGCTCTCCTTAAATGTCGTAACGGTGTTTCATTTGAGAATAAATTTTCAATAAAATATTCCGTGTGAGGCCCTATTTTAGAAGCTAAACTACGAACATAAGCAGGTGTGGATTCCGCATAAGCTTGGTGTGATGGAGGGTAATGCACTTTTTGTGTATAAAACTGACCTTGTGAAAAACTGCGTGTATGTATGGCAACAGGATTCGATTCATAAAATATTTCTATAGTTTTTTGAGTTGCCCATACATCAAGAATTTGTCCTCTTAAACTATATGGTGCAGAATAATAATTCTTTTCAAAAACAAGATGACAATCCGGATGAAGTGTTGCTTTTGCAAAAGTTGCAACCTCATATGGGTTTAGTGGTAATGGACGTAAATTTTTCTTTTCGTAGTTAAACATTTCAACACGTGAGCGTCTAAATATTCTATGAATTTTTGAATTAAATCTCACTAAATGTTCTCTTAATGAAATATTAAGTTCAGTTAAACTTGTAAAAGTATGATGACGAACTCTTCCATAAAACCATTTTTGAAATATTTGAATTGTTCTTTCTACGATTGCTTTGTCTTTTGGAGTGCGAACTCTGACAGGCGTGATTCCTATGTTATAATACTCTGCCAACCTTGTATAACTTGGATTTAAATCTGGGTCATACTTATGAGCTTTTACAACGGCTGATTTTAAATTATCAGGCGAAACAACCTGACTCACACCCCCAAAAAATTCAAACATATGAACATGGGAAGAAAGAAAATCATGGGATTTCTGAGACAAAGTAAACTCTGCAAACGCATAGCGAGAATGGCATAACACGCCTACAAAAAGCTGAGTTTTTATCACCTCTCCAGTAATAGGTTCAAAAAATGGAATCCCATCACAATAATCAATTTCAATCCTACTCCCAGGAGCAAAAACTCTGTGCATTGATTTAGGAATATTAGGAAATTTTTTCTTGAATACCTTCCAAAATGTTGAATAATTTACCGCTAAAAGCTTTGCTTCCTTTAACTCCTCCCACAAAACATATAGCGTAACACCTGACTGATATTCAGAATTAACCTTCTCCCAGTTAATTAAAGAAGGCCATTTTTCTTTAACTATTCCGAAAGATGTGGATTCCAAACTGATGGATTTTCCAAGGCGCACTTGTGCAACTGTATTACGTGATACCTGTACGGCCCTCGAAATAGCTCGATCTGATAACTTTAAATCAAGCAATCTCTTTATTTCATTCACTTTATTCATTGATGTTCGTCTCCCTGCCATATTTATCCTTTCTTTCTTTCCAAATAATAAAAAGAAAGGAATACCGCTTTTGAAAACTAAACAACATTCTCTTATTCGAAGTGGCTCTGCTTCAGGGAAATCCCATGGATCTCAATGAAGGAAATTCAGTGGCTCTGCATGAAGGAAATTGGCTGGCTCTCTATGAGTGAAATTCGGCA
>JAIXXU010000156.1 GCA_027490595.1 Pseudomonadota bacterium | reverse complement strand
CTCTTCCACTGCCGATAGCAGTGGAAGAGTTACAGTTGACCTGCCTGTTGCGTTTGAAAAAGCCAGTACTCCAAATTTTCAAGTAAAAGTTAATTTGACAAAAAAAGACAATGACAACATCACCAGGACAACGACAAAATTCTTTGATTTAGCAAAAATCAATGAAGCTTATAAAAACGATAACCACCTAGATCCCGTCAGCTGTAGTTACAGCAGTGGTTCCGAAACGACAAACATAACCGTAGCCAACAGTGATCAAATGAAAACACCTATTTTTTGGAAACTAAACCTTGCTAGAGAAAGGTATTCCAATGGCGTGACAACTCCAATGGAGCTCAACTCAACACCGAATGATCCCAATGATCCAAACTCAAGTTATTTAAGGGAAGATGAAATTGCTCTGACAGAAAATGGTTCCAAAGTTTCTGGCACATCTGTTTGTAGTAGGATTAAACCTACAGAAATTAATCCAGGACAAAATCCTGCTCACCCCCCTTTAAACCCACGTTTTGCTGACCTTCCTCCAACTTCCGATGCTGGCAATTTTAGCATGGACAAATTAAGTCCAACAATACAAGATCCCAGCGCAACACCTGTAGTTGTAAATAAAGCTAACGCTAATTACCAAATTTTTGATGAAAGTTTCATAAAAATAAATGGTTATGACTTAAATCCTAGCTACGATAATTCATTTACGGCAATTCGCGGGTTAGTCGTGAAATGCGTCATTATTGATCAAGTTTTAAAAGATGACGGAAAACCATTCAATGATTCTCCAATAAATATTAGGGGTGAAGTCGACCTCACTCAAGGAGGTGCAAATATTTCAAAAAGCACTTTCTATGATTGCACGCAACTTCTCAAAAATAGAGGACCAGATTTAAACAAACTAAATAACGGCAGCAGTGTAGATATGATCTATTATTTTACAGACAAAGAGGGGTATGATCTTTATTCAAACAATGCTCAAATTAAGTTTTATACGTGGGATAGACTCTTATTACCTCAAGCTAATACACCACGTTACCCTTCCTCAATAAATCCTTACACGATAAGAATTAAAAATGTTCCTCCTCCAGCTCCTCCTGCACCTCCTGCACCTCCTCCTGGACCTCCTCCTGCACCTCCTTGCCCCAAATGCATCATGCACCATCATCTGATCCGTCCTAACTTTACCGAAAAATAAATTTTCCCAAAAAAGTTCACTATAATTTTTAATACTTGGTTCCAAATGGACCAAATCATGCCTCCAGAACTTTACAAGTCCGCAAACATCAAAGTTCATGCCCCAATTGATTTTGAGAGATGATCTTTCTGTATCATCAGAAAAAATACAATAATAAAAAGACATATTTTATGATTGCTAGGAGAAAGCTATGGAAAAAAGTTAAAGTAAAAGCAAATTTAATGCTTAAATAAGTCAGGGACGCTGTTATTTATTCAACTTTATGGGTTTCAATAAAATATTAGACAACATGAATTATAGCTCAATACCATAAAATTTAACCCTATTCAGAATATTTGAACCATGAAGCAAATTGAAAACACATAAATTTCACTCTTCTCTTCTTTTAATTTCCTATAATCTACCTTTTGCGTGGCTTATTTCGCATGCGTCCTGCACAGCAGTAGCGTTGAATATAAGTACATCATTTTTCTTTTCCATCACTATTTCTATCAGTTTTAAAGATTTCCTTTTATGGAACTTTATCTCATTTTCATCTTTGCATGTTCTTAAATTACGAATCGTTTTCTTTTTCGATTTGCTATTTAGCTTAAAACTTTCTCATATAATTTTTGAAATTTTTTTATTTCGCTGATTCTAGTAGAGTTAATTTTTAAAAATCTTGCTCAGCTGCAGAATACACCTTTAAAAATAATAGATAATTCAATAAAAATTTAATAAATATTTAAATATTGATAAATGACCAAAATACAGAACACACACTTTAATCATTTCCAACACCGCCATGAATAATTGTTTTGACAACAGGGCATGGGATACAGTTGGCATATCGAACCAAGTTGAGATAAATTTTAAGGCAATGTTCTGTTTCACGACATGGAAAGAAGTGAATGAGGTCGGGGATATGCCCCGAAGATAACGTTGCAAAGGGAGTGCGGAAAATGACTCAGACGAGTTCAGGATCAATGAAAGAGTTAATAGAATTTGTGGCCAAATCACTTGTGGATCAGGTGGATAAAGTAGAAATCAATGAAATTGCAGGTACGCAAACAAACGTCATTGAACTCAAAGTTGCTAAAGAAGACATTGGAAAGATCATTGGCAAAAGTGGACGCACTGCAGATGCCATAAGAACAATACTAAATTGTGGCGCAGCTAAACTGAACAAAAGATTCATTCTTCACATCATCGATCAATAAAAACTCGATATCTAATTTTATTGAAAAAGAATTAAATACATGAAAAATATGAAAAAACTAAGCCTACTTCTGACCACGTGCATTCTTGGCTTACAAGGCTGCGGCCCCACAGAACCCGACAAACGCAACATCACACTTCAATTTTCTTCGAAAAATTTTGGGCTACAACCAAGT
>JAIXXU010000216.1 GCA_027490595.1 Pseudomonadota bacterium | reverse complement strand
TAAGTAAGGGAAGGGTCATTTTGCCTTCAAAAAGATCTTTTACCAAGGGCTTGCCGACAATCTCTTTTTTTCCACTATAATCAAGACAATCATCAATAATTTGAAAAGCAAAACCTAAATTTCTTCCAAAAGATGAGAGAGCCTGAATGAATTCAGGAGGTAACTTGTGTAAGTAACAAGGAGTTTTACAACACGCCTCAAAAAGAACGGCTGTTTTTCCATAAACAAGAGTTTCATATTGATTGAGAGAAACATTCTCTTTCCACAATAATTCAAGTTGAAATAATTCTCCCTCACTCATACTTCGAATACATTCCGCAAAACAATCAATAAGGTCTAACGAACGAGTTTGAACCATTAAACGGCAGGCTGTTGAATAAATGAGGTCACCTGAAAGAACAGCGGTTTCATCCCCCCAAATAGAATTTATTGTTGGTTTGTTTCTTCTCAATGTTGAATTATCAATGACATCATCATGGAGCAGACTAGCTGTATGAATATATTCACACACTGCTGCCATAGGAAACTTAAAAGAACCCTCGTAACCAATAAGATGGCATGTCAATAAGAATAAAGATGGCCTTAAACGCTTACCACCAGATGCAAAAACATGCTCTATAATCTGATTGGTAGCCGCATTGGGCGTTTTCAAATAAATAGGCAGATTTTTTTCTAGAACAATTAAATCATTTTTTAAAAATGGAAGAATGGGTATCATAGAAAACTCAATTTGTTACTTTGTTTTTAAGTTGTTGAATTGCTACTCCATAATCTAACTCATTAAATACAGCTCCCCCAGCCACAAAAACAGAAGCACCCAACTCAACTAAGGCTCTTATATTTTCTTTTGTAACGCCACCGTCTACTTGAATACAAAAGGAAAGGGCTTTGCTTAAGCGAAATTCCGCAAGCTGCTTTATCTTTTCGTGAACAAAAGCAAGGTGTTTTTGGCGAGAAAAACCAGGATTCACCGCCATTATCGTAACTTGATCAACTTCTGAAAGCAGAAATTCAATATCACGCCAATGTGTACCAGGATTGAGCGCAAGTCCACACTTCGCATTGCTTTTATGCACTGAATTAATAATTCTATGGGCATGTTTGGCTGTTTCGGCATGAAATGTAAGTATATCAGCCCCAGCATCTATATAGTTTTGAAAAACATTATCAGGATTACTGACCATGATATGAACATCAAGAGGCAGCGAAGTAATCTTTTTCATCTGTTCCACAAAGGGAACACCAATGGTCAATAAGGGTACAAAATGACCATCCATGACGTCAAAGTGAATAGCATCCGCACCACCTTCCTCCAAGCGCTGAACCTCTCGGGAGAGATTCATCAAATCGCCAGCAGCAATAGATGGACAAATTTTGACGAAGTCCTTGCTTAAATTAATCATACACAGACTTTCTCGAGATCCAGATGAAACAAAAAACCCCCGAGAAAATCTCGAGGGGTGAAAAACAAAGAGTAAAAAAAAGGAGGAGGATTTTACTCAATGCATTCAACAACTGACCCGGAACCAACAGTACGACCGCCTTCGCGAATTGCGAAGCGAACACCGTTTGACATGGCTACAGGAGTAATAAGTTCAACAACAATTTCTACGTTATCGCCAGGAAGAACCATTTCTTTTGCTTCTTTGCCATCTGTAGGCTTCGGAAGGTGAACAACACCAGTAACGTCAGTCGTACCAAAGAAAAACTGAGGACGGTAACCATCAAAGAAAGGCTTATGACGGCCACCTTCTTCTTTGTTTAGAACGTAAATTTGGGAGGTGAACTTACGGAAAGGTTTGATAGAGCCTGGTTTCGCAAGAACTTGACCGCGCTCAATGTCTTCACGTTTTGTACCACGAAGAAGAACACCTACGTTGTCACCAGCTTGTCCTTGGTCTAACAATTTACGGAACATTTCAACACCAGTACAAGTTGTCTTTGTCGTGGGTCGAATACCAACGATTTCTAACTCATCACCTACACGGCATGTACCTTGTTCGATACGACCGGTACAAACTGTACCACGACCAGAAATTGAGAAAACATCTTCAACTGGCATGAGGAATGGCTTGTCAAGAGGACGAGCAGGTTCTTGAATGAAGCTGTCAGCAGCTTCCATAAGATCAAGAACACATTTAGCAGCTGTTAGGTCGCCAGGATTTTGAAGAGCTCCCAGAGCAGAACCACGGATAATTGGTGTTGTATCGCCAGGGAATCCTTGCTTGACGAGAAGTTCACGGATTTCCATTTCGACAAGATCGGTAAGCTCAGGATCGGCGATATCACATTTATTCAAAAAGACAACAATATAGGGAACGTTCACCTGGCGTGCCAACAGGATGTGCTCGCGAGTTTGAGGCATTGGACCATCAGTAGCTGCACACACAAGGATAGCACCATCCATTTGAGCCGCACCGGTAATCATGTTTTTAACGTAGTCAGCGTGACCAGGACAATCCACGTGAGCGTAGTGACGGTTCTTGGTTTCATATTCAATATGAGAAGCGTTGATAGTAATACCACGAGCTTTCTCTTCGGGAGCTTTATCGATTTCATCGAAACGAGTCGCTGTCTTCCCTTGTTGTGCTGAAAGTACTGCGGAAATAGCAGCTGTCAGCGTTGTTTTACCATGGTCAACGTGACCAATGGTTCCAATGTTCATATGAGGCTTATTACGCTCAAACTTTTCCTTTGCCACGACGAAATCCTCCAAAAAGGCAAATATAAAAACTACGAAACTACGGTTTGTTAGCAGACTTAACTAAAATCAGAAAATGGCTGTTCTTAAAAGAAAAGCGTCTGATGTGTAAGGTCATCAAGGTATGCCGGCTATAGCATAGACAAAAACGAAAAGCAAACTGTTTTCTGAGCAATGACGGTCAAAAATCTATCCCGAAGTTTCTTGGTTTTAGAGAGTATTTAGAAGAACTTTTTATTTCATTTTCTAGAAGACTATAGGAAGCAAACACTGATGAATTGTCAGAAAATCAGGTTGTTACTCGGAATTTTTTTTTGCTAGTGTATAAATTTAATCCAAGGCGTGAAGTCCGCCCAATAGCGACTGTAATCCATGAGCAGATGTGCTATAGGAATGCCAAAGGTAAATCAGTTTAAAAGTAATTAGGATGATTTACGCATAAAAAATTATAAATACAAGCAAGGATGCAACAAGTGAAACTAATTTCAAAAAGACTTTGCCCCTACTGCGAAAGAGTAGAAATCGGAATTCGTATCAGAGAAATTTCTACTCAACAAATTCAAAAAATCTTCCCTGATGAAGGAATTTTCCCAACGGAAATTACACGTATTAATCCACAAAAAACTTTTCCAACACTCCTCATGGACGATGAAAAAGATGGCTTTGCAGAAAGCCTCGTCATTCTTCAATACATTGACACACTCCATAGCACAGGACGAAAAATTTATGGTGATGATGCCTTTGAAAAAGCAAAAGTGCTTTTTTCACTTGAAACAAACATCCAAAAAATTAACCAAAAAATAGCCACTGCAGTATTTAGCTTTGGTGACGAAAACAAAATTACAGAAGCCATTAATTCTGCAAAAGAAGCGTTTTCACTCTTAGAAAATATTTTAGAACAAAGAAAAACCTCTTTCCTTGGCGGAGATAACTTGAATGCCGAAGACATTTATTTTATTCCCTTTTTACTAAAATATTATTCTATGTGTTTAATAGATACACGCTTTCCAATACCCAGCAATTCTTCAAAATGTCACAACTACTTATTTTCTGTTATAAATCATCAAGCAATAAAAGGTTATTTACCAACATTTGAAGAAATGTCTAGTCACATTCTCAGACACAATGAGAAAAAAAGAAAACTAAACTCCAATGAAAAATTAACTAAAGTAAAACTTTACAAGTGGCCGCATCAATATGACGCCACAGAGTCTCTTGTAAAAAGCGAAATGGAAAAATTTGGTTTCACGGTATATGATCTTCAAACTATTCCTGGCTGGTTTAACCGAGATGCTCATTCCCACGATTATGACGAAATCAGAGGGGCAGTCAGCGGTTGCACAACATTTCACTTCGATGATCTTATCATTACAATTGAACCAGGCGACATCATTGTAATACCAGCCCACACAATTCATAAAGTCATCACACATAATTCAAGACCTTTTATTGGTTTTAAAGGAAATACGAAAGGGAAAAGAAGTGTCACAGAACATGGTAATGATTAATTGCTAATTAATTTATAAAAACTTTTTTGGAGGGTGATTTTTTTGAATCTTTTTTTTATTGACCTTGATGGAACAATTGAAGACTCTAGGCAAGACATGTCTGATTGCGTTAATCTTACTCGAGAATATCTTGGACTAAATTACCTGAAACAGGATGAAATTATTCCAAACGTTAACCAAGGAATGATCGAACTTTATAAGTCTTGTTTTTCTGATTTTATTAAAAATAATCCTGAAAAATTAATAGAAGTTCAAAAAGAGTATGAAAATTGTTATTTTAAAAATGTCTGTAAAAAAACATTTTTATACAATGGTATAGAAGATTTTATCAAAGAAATATCCACAGTAGGAAAACTTATTCTTGTAACAAATAAGCCCGAACATATTTCAAGAGAACTTCTCAAAAAGCTCAATTTATATCAATTTTTTACTGATATCATAGGTGGAGACACATATTCTGAGTGCAAACCTAGCCCAATTCCTTTACAATTATCTTCACAAAAATATTTTTTTCACAAAAATAAAGACAAAGCATTTATGATAGGTGACAGTCTTGGCGATATCCTTTGCGCTAAAGCATTTGGTGCAAAATCAATATGGTGCGCATGGGGCTATAATTCTGAAAAACCAAAAACAGAGCCTGATTTTGTTGCCAATAACCCCCTAGACGCCCTTCATTTTATTATTCAGGAGATTAAAAATTGAAAAAGAAAACATTCCTTGCTTTTATTGGTGGTACTGGCCTCTATGACTTACCAGGAATTAGCAATATTGAAGAAGTATTTGTGGAGACACCATTTGGTAAACCTTCTGACAATATAATTACTGGTGTAATCGATAAAAAGCCCGTAGCTTTTTTAGCCCGTCACGGAAGAGGCCATAAGTTTTTACCATCTGAAATTAATTATCAAGCTAACATTTATGCTTTAAAAAAACTTGGTGTTACTCATATTCTAGGTGTCAGCGCAGTAGGAAGTTTAAAACATGAATATGAGCCTGGATGCGCCGTTGTACCATCGCAAATTTTAGACATGACGCACGGCAGAGCAAGTAGTTTTATGGGTAAAGGAATTGTTGGTCATACAAGCTTTGGTCATCCTTACTGTCCTCAAATGCAAAAAGTACTTCTAGAGTCCCTTCAGGACCAAAAAATAAATTTTTTTAAAGACACCTCT
>JAIXXU010000131.1 GCA_027490595.1 Pseudomonadota bacterium | reverse complement strand
GTTGACGCGAACACAAGCAATAGATGCTTTGGCAGATGACGTGGATATTGTGCTTAACACAAATATTAATGCTGTTTTTAAACTTTCTGGGGCGGTTGGTCGTCAGATGGTGAAAAAGGGTGAAGGTCATATCTTTCATATTGGTAGCATTGCTGGTCATTATACCTATGATGGAGGCTCTATTTATTGTGCGTCAAAGTTTGCTGTTCGTGCATTTAGCCAAACCATGCGTCAAGAGCTTTATGACAAAAATGTGAAAGTTACACTGGTTTCTCCTGGCATGGTGAAAACAGAGTTTAGTCTTGTGAGGTTTAAAGGTGATTCAGAAAAAGCGGACAAGGTTTATGCAAATGCGGATGTTTTGAAAGCTTCTGATGTGGGGCGAGTTATTGTAAAGGTGCTTTGTGAGCCTGCTCATGTGAATCTAGATGAAATTATTATTATGCCAGTGGTACAATCCCCTGTTACGTATCAAGTCGTTAGGCACACAACATAGGGTAGAATTTTAGCTGTTTTTTATTTAGGATTTTACGTCTGACTTTTTATCTTGGGAGCAGAGGAATCTTGGGTTTCCATCCAGATCGCATTTCACTTCATAAGTTTTGCAGGTCTGAATTTGTCGTATGTTGTTCAATAGCGCGCTATTTAAAATTTTTTGTGGTTGATTGATGCCCAGTTCCATGGCGAAGAAAGAATCATTTGCCCTTAGAAGTTCGTATTTTTCACAAAATTCAATGATGTTAAAGGCAATTCCTAAGCCATTTTGAGGCGCAGTTAATGCTATTTTAGGTTCGAAATCTTTTACTGATGTGGCTAGTTGTGGCCATTCATGTTCAGAAATATAGGGGGGATTTGCCACAATTAGCTGTGCCTGACCAAACTCATGCAACAGGCTTAGGTAGCTAGTGTGATTAGTTAAATCTAGTTCTTTTAGGCTAATGTGTGGAGTGTTTAAGCGTTGACAGTTTTCCTTTGCTACAGCCAGCGCAAGGGGGCTGATATCAATGGCGACAACTTGAGCATTTGGAAATAAAGTTGCTAATGTTATGGCAAGACATCCAGAACCCGTGCAAAAATCAAATATCACGCGAGGATGGTTGTCCTTATTTGGAAAAGCATCCAATGCAAAATCGATGATGCATTCAGTCTCTGGTCTTGGAATAAGAACTCGTGAATCCACGTAAAAAATGCTTTGATACCAATGTTTTTCTTGAAGTAAATAGGCTACTGGGGCTCCATTCATTCGTTTTTTTACAAGTTCTCTCAAATTGTTGCGTTCTGTATGGCTTAAGGGGCGATCAAGATCCATATAAAGCTGAATTTTCGAGACTTGCAAGACGTGGCAAAGCAGCAATTGTGCGTCAAGTTGTGGTGTCTCTAGAGATAAATCTTTAAATTTTTGAGTTGTCCATTGCAGAATTTGTCTTGACGTCCAAGGTTCGCGCAATGAAAGTGATTCATTGTCAGTCATGGTTTAAGGATTGCCTTGTGCTTGTGCTTTGAGTCTTTCGGACTGATCAAAGGAAAGAAGGGCGTCAAGCATTTGTTGTAGCTCACCTTCCATGAATTCCTCAATGGAGTGGATGGTGAAATTGATGCGATGATCGGTAATTCTAGACTGTGGAAAGTTATACGTACGAATACGTTCGCTTCGATCGCCTCGTCCAACTTGTAATTTCCGTTCCTCAGAAAAGGTCTTTTCTTTTTCCATTTGAGCCATTTCGAGAAGTTTGGCTTGGAGAATTTTCATCGCTTTGGAGCGATTTTTTATTTGAGAGCGTTCGTCTTGGCACGCAACGACTATTCCGCTGGGCAAATGCGTAAGGCGGACCGCGGAATCAGTTCTGTTGACGTGCTGTCCACCAGCTCCACCTGCCCTGTAGGTATCAATACGCAAATCGGACTCATTGATAGTTACATCAACGTCATCAGCCTCTGGAAGTATAGCTACGGTAATAGTGGATGTGTGAACGCGTCCTTGAGCTTCGGTTTTTGGTACCCGCTGAACTCTATGAACGCCGCTTTCGTATTTTAGCGTTCGAAAAACAGCGTCTCCTTCAATGAGGGCAATGACTTCTTTTGCACCACCGAGTTCATTTTCGTTCAGCGACATCAGCTCAACCTTCCATTTTTGGCGGTCGGCATAACGACAGTAAGCTCTAAAAAGCTCACCAGCAAACAGACTAGCTTCATCGCCTCCAGCCCCCGCGCGTATTTCTAAAAATACATTTTTACCGTCGTTTGGGTCTTTGGGAATCAGCATGAGAGATAATTTTTGTTCAAGGTGAATTTGCTGCTTTTGCAGTTCTTGAAGTTCTTCGTAGGCGAGTGCCTTCAACTCACCTATGGATTCATTGAAAAGAGCTTTTGTATCGATGGTCTCTTGTTCAAGCCTTAGGAATTCCTTATAAACTAAAACAATTTCTTCTAGCTCAGCACGTTCTTTACTAAGTTGACGGAATTCTTTTTGTTTAGATATGACGGCAGGGAGAGCTAGAAGGCTTTCGACTTCTAGAAAACGACGCTGTATTTTTTCAAGCTGTTTGAGCATGGAAAGTAGGTTTATTTCCCTGCTGTTTGACTAACATTTTTTGCCGCATATTTGCGATTAAAACGCTCAATCCGTCCAGCTGTATCTACAAATTTATGTTTACCTGTCCAGAATGGATGGCAAGCACTGCAAGTTTCAACTTTAAGAAGAGCTTTTGTACTACGTGTTTGGAACGTATTTCCACAAGCGCACACAACTTCACAGGGACCAAATTTAGGGTGGATAGTTTCTTTCATAATAAACCTCTTCGTTTGCCATGGGGGCGTGGTGATCTATATCACCCTACCAAGGAGCAAGCTGAATTAGCACAGTGGTAGGTAAAAAGTCAATGAGAATAAGTTATGGTAGTTCGTTATTTCTGAGAGCGGAAAACAGGAGTTCCTATCGCCGCTTCATTCTTTGTTGACATTTCTCTTACTTTAAGACCATAATCAACCCGCCTCAGTAAGAACGTCAGTTTTGCGGGTGAACCTACAATCAACGTCCTAGGGAGCCAAGGCTTTTCCTGTGAGCACGCTCTCCGCTTTGTCGATTGAGAGAAGCCTAATGGAATCAGCAAGAGGCACCCCCCTTGTAGCAAGGGTTTTTCTCGTCATGACTTTCTTCTGGGGTCTCTTTCTTTTTTAGGTTTTCCTATGATTATACCTCCTCGCTATGCCAAGTTTTTTTTAGCTGTTTTAGCTATTACTTCTTTTGTACTTCTCATGTTATTTGGTCTTAAAAAAAATCCAAATTTTACTCCTAGTCAGTTGATAGGCCGGCAGGCTCCAGTCCTTGAGGGAGAAAGCACCAGTGGTGAGAAAGTAGCCTTTTTTGCTTCTAATTCGGGTGACGAAGAGAAACACTGGACTGTTGTTAATTTTTGGACTACTTCTTGTTCTGTCTGTAGAGCCGAGGCTCCTAGTTTGCAAAAATTTTATACTGAAATTAGCCAGAAAAAAAAGACAAACCCTCAACTTGTGAGTGTGAACATTCAAGATAGGCTTTCTTCAGTTGTTAATTGGCAAAAAACTTATGGCCAGACTTTTCTCGTTTTACTTGATACCCAAGGGTTTCTTTCGTTGAATTATGGTGTTACCGGCACGCCAGAGTCTTTTTTTGTCAGTCCTGAGGGAGTTGTCAAATTTAGGGTTGCTGGCGAGATGAATGACGTATTTATCATGAAGCTCATTACGTGGCTCGATAAAAATCCTAGTTCACAAGAACAAGATCTCAACAAAATTCTTGATAAGCTCTAATTTTGTTCCCTGTTAAGAGGGGCTTCAACTAAAAAAAAAAATTAGAAAAATCAATACTAGTTCAGAGAAATCATAAAGTCACAACACAATTTCTTATAGTGTCTTTATTAAAATGGTTTGAGAGTGAAGGCAGTAGTGAAAGTTGTTGCTTGAGCCAATATCAATTCTCTTCCTGAGTTTCTATTTTTTCATAACCTTTAATTTTTGCTTTTGTATTAAATAAACTTGATACAAAAGGTTTTGAATTTTTTCGGTAATAAAAAAATACTGCGATAGCCAGCGATAAAAAGATGATAAAGGATGGAATAGCTAAAAATGGTAGGGCAAGATGAAGCCCTGAAATAAATGTTATAAAAAACGAAACACCTAAAGCAAATAAAACGACAACAACACCCACTATTTTGGCATTTTCTTTGTTTTCTATTCTTTGTTGTTCCTTTTGTTTGGCACGCTTGATTTGACCTGCCAAGGAATTTTTTTGCGTTTCGGGAGTTTGTTCCGCTTGAGAAGTTTGATTCGTGCTAGTTGAGCCAGAAGGATTGGTAGTTAGTTTATAAGTGGTAGTTGTATTGGTAACCTCAGCAACGCTTTCTTTGGTCGAAGAAGTTGTGGTGTTTGAGTTGGAACCAGGAGTTAAACTAGTCTGTTCCTGGTTATTTGTGTCAGGTATTGTTTGCTTTTCATGGGTTTGATTATCTGGCAAATTTAATTGAGAAGGGTCTTGACTAGGGGGGGTAGGATTTGAAGAATCACTAGGCGTGCCAATGACTGATGTCTTAGGGACTATTAATTGTGCTGGACTATCTTGTCCCTGACTTTCTTGTCTAGGGCTGTCGGTTATTGCTTTTATCGTATTTTTGGGGAAGCTATGTGAGCGAGGCTTTCTAAGATTAGATATAGGTGATTGTTGATTGTTTTCTTGTGTTGTCTCAATTGTGGTTTCATTGCTCGAAGTGATGGGAAATTCCAAATGTGAAGTTGGAGTTAAAGGAGTATGGGCTGAAGGAGTTGAGTATGTAGATGTGTCAGGGCCTGACTTTTCTTGTTCAGCAACGTTGTCGTCAGTACTAGTTATTCTACTTAGGGGGAGCGGTTTTTTAAAGTAACCTGAATTACCTCGTGAACTTTGAGCTTCTCCGTTCGCAGACATACTAGTAGGGGTTCTTCCAGATTGAGAATTACTTGGGCTTATACTTCCGCTCATAAACAACACTCCTTTTAAATAGGTTACCAGGTTTGTATAAACCAGTGTAAAAAAGAGTTCAATTGTTTTTTTCTTTGACGTTGGTTTGTTTCGAAAAACTAGGAGGGTTCGTCAGGCTTTGCCAGGACATATTCTTCAAACAAAGACCAGCAGCGTGTATCTTTGCTATAAAAAGAAAGCATAATTCCCACATCTGCCCAAGTTTTGTAACGCGCTGTCCAGTAGGTATAATATCGTAAATTTAGACCGCCGGAACGGCCTGTTACCATGGTGTCAGGTGTAGGAAGAAAATCATCAATATAATAGCATTCACCTGAAGGGGCTAATCTTAAAAACGGTAGGTTTACAGGGATTAACGACGGTGTGCGCAAAGATGTGGCAGGATTTGTGGTGCAAGAAGAAAAAGAAATTGACCCTACAGCCAGGGCTAAAAGCAGGAGATCTTTTTTGGGAATTTTTTTTAAAAAACCAAACATCATGACAAATACCCTGCTTTAGCTGTACCGTACAGCATTTCTTAATTTATAGTGTCGACCATTTTTGTCTGTTCCTTAATTTTTTTTTTGCGAAGGCCTCTTCATGGATATTGAATTTTCTCACAAAAGAGCTCAGGCCCGTTCTGCGCTCCCATGGGACTTTGAGCCTCACAACCCACAACATGTAGAATCCATTCTTCATCAATTAGAACATTCGAAACCTTCCGATTTTCTTTCGGCAAAGCATTGGTTTTCTCTATTCCATGAATTGTCCTGTGCGGTAAGTGAAACTCAGACACTAAGACAGCTAAAGTGTCAGCAGCACGTGGGTCAGCAAGATCACGAAAAATCGTTGGCAGAATTTGATAGAAATATTGCTGTTCTTTTGTCAAATTCAAAAGAAAAATTAATGGAAATTTATTTAAATTCTCCCTGGCGCCATGCCATGCATGGGTATGATAAAGATAGAATCTTTGATGATTTAAAATGTCGAAAGCAACTGATTAATAACGCTGGAATAAAATTACAGGCTGATGAAAGTCAAGTTGTTTATGAGTATCAGAAATTTTCTTACGACCTAGAAACTAATTTTCTTGGACAAACAGTCAAAGCTTCTTCTGTTTTAGGTTATTTTCATCATCAACAAGAAAGTATTCGTCAGAAATCTTATGAGTCTTATTGGGCATGTATAGATAAAAATAAAGAAAAATTTGAAAATTATTTTGAAAAATTATACGAAAATCGAATTTCTCAAGCCAAAATATTTGGATTTAAAAACTATACCGAACAAGCTTTTGTTGAATTAGGGCGGAATGATTATACGCCTGAAGACTGCGCTAATTTTCGCAAATCCATCTATGAAATCATTGTGCCTTTGGTTACAGAGATTTCAAAAAAAGAAGCCATGAAGCACAATAGAAAAAAAATTGAGCCTTGGAATGCTAATTTTTGGAGTTCTGTTCAACCTGAATTTGGACTTAAACAGACTTCATTTGAGCCCTGGTTGAATGATTTAGGAATTGTTCTTCAACGCATTCATCCTTCTTTTTTTAAGTTGTTTAAACAAATGCAGGAAGAACAACTTTTTGATATAAAACCTCGTAAAGATAAATTGCCGGGTGCTTTTACAGCAATACTTCATGAAACAAAAAGGCCTTTTTTATTTGCTCATTTTTCTCCTAAATTAAAAGACACCTTCTTGTTTTTTCATGAATTTGGCCATTGTTTACATGCCTTTGCAACAACTCAAATTGATAATATTCTTCTTCGTCAGCCAGGATTGGAATTTTGTGAATTTGCTAGTATGGGTCTTGAGTATTTAGCACGTCCTTTTTTTCATTTGCTCTGGCCCAGGGAAAATGACGCTCTTCTTGTTCAAAAATACCAGTTAATACAGGCTTTAACATTCTGGCCATTTATGGCTATGATTGATGAATGGCAGCATGAAATTTATAGCGTGCATAAACCATTAAATGCTATAACAAGAGAAAAATTATGGATTAGTCTGTCGCACAAATATCAGCCTCATGTTCAGTGGGATTTATGCCCACATTCTTTATCATTAGGTTGGCTTTCTCGTTCTCATGTGTTTTCGTCTCCCTTTTACTATATTGATTATGGTATCGCTCAAATTGGCGCTCTTCAACTTTGGAAGCAGAGTGAAAAAAATTTTACGCAAACTGTTCACGATTACATCAAAGCTTTAAGTTTAGGAGGGCAGGTTTCTCTTTGGGATCTTTTCCATACTGCGGGATCCTCTCTTGATTTTGGTCCTTCTGTCCTTACAAGTTTAAGCCAAACAATAGCGGCAACAATAGATCTTTAGGAAAAATTGTTGCCATCAATAAATGAACTTCTTATTTAACAGGCAGTCCTCTTGCGTCGATAGCACAACCATAAGTCATATGGTTTAAAGAGGGCTGTATTTTGAATTGTTATACAATAAATTCATTTTTTTCCAAAATAATTCATTTTTATTGTCTTTGTGTTTTACTATTTATGCTTTTATTTTCTTTAAAGTCTTTCGCACAATCACAAAATTCTTATATATCTTCAGAACTGTGCAATAAAAATGAAATTAAAAAAGAGCTACGGCAAAAAATACCAGGAAGTAATGGCCTGATTGAAAAGCATATTATTGGGTGTATGAGAGTTTTTCCAAAAGATCCTGAAGTTTACTTGCTTTATTCCAAGCTAGTTTCTCATGAGGTTAATGTGGGAGAAAAACCAACGTCTAAATTAAAATCT
>JAIXXU010000192.1 GCA_027490595.1 Pseudomonadota bacterium | reverse complement strand
TTCATTTTTTTTCTCGGAATTATTGATATTTTTATGTATTTCTATTTTATCTGGAATTTCTATTTTTGTTTGTAAAGATTCTATTATCTCAATAAAATTAGATATTTCTTCAGATATTTCTTGATTTTTTAGGTCATTAAGTAAATATTTCATATTTTTTAATGTGTCAATAATATTTTTTTTTACTTGATGACTAATTATTTTTTTATAAGTATTTTCTTCTATTTCATGAATACATTGAATTATATTTTGAGAAATAATTTCTGTGGCGTTAATTTTTCTAATAATAGAATCTTTATCTTCTGTGATACCTGTGCTGAGCAAAATGGATAATTCTGATTTTAGATTATTTAATGATATATAAGATTCATTAATTTTTGATTTAGCTTGATTGTTTATTTCAGAATCTGATTTTTCATCAAGGCATCCTGAAGGGAATGCGTTTAGAAACTGGTCTTCCGACATGATTAAATTAATTTTATCTCTACGATTTGAAGCCAAAGGGTTAATGTTTATGTTCTTTTTAGTATTTATGCTCATGAGTATTCCTTTTTTATTTATGAAATAATAAAAAACTTAAAGGGATTTCTTCATTTTTTAAAAGTATTTTTCTGCATTTTTATGGGTTTTGGAAATTACTCATCATCAATCCTTTGCTCGAAGTTTCTAAAACTAAAAATAAGCTAATAAAAAGTATTTTCTTGTACAAATGAACTTTTAAATGTCCAAAAAGACAACATTTTCAAAAATATAAACATGAGAGGGTATTAAATAAGAGGGCTAAGGCTTGCTTAACTCAAACTTAGGAGACGGGATGTGTGATACTACAAAACAGATTTTAAATTATAAGACATGTTCACGAAATAGAGCTCGAACGACACCGACTATGCGGTCATTTTCCTGTGTACCAAAAGGAATGGCATCAAAATCAGAGTTTTCTGGTACAAGAAATGCTGGAGGAAGGTACTTTTTATCAAGCAAGGAGTTTACGCTTCGATATAGTAAAGAGCCTTTGACGGCAAAGCGCTTTACGGTAACTTCATTGTCTTGGACTTTGGCAACCACGATGTCTTTGTCTCGGGCGTCTAAACAAATTTCTACCAAAATACGATCACCTGGCAAGAAACCTGCGTTAAGCATACTGTAGCCTTCTACAGTTAAGGCAAAAAGCGCGCCACCTCTGAGTTTGTCTCGGGAAACTGCGGGGAAAGCCACGTATTCAGCTGGATTCTGAATTGCTTCTGCAGGGTAGCCTGCTTGAACAGTACCTAAAAGTGGCACTCTAAAAAGGTCCTCAAAACCAGGTAGTACTTTGTCATAAATAGGGGATGTTTTCACTATTTGTTTTCTAATGCTGCTTTTAGTTCGTTCTCCCTGCATTGCTGAAATTTCAACGTCAGGGTGGAACAGCCCCTGAAGCAGTTCAGGGGCTGGTACGATTTGGCGAGCTTTCCCGGGGGAGGGGGCAAGGAGTATGCCTTTTTTACGGAGGGCTGCGACGACATCTTGGGCGCTTCCAACTGCCTTCCACTGAAAGTAGGAGGCAATCTCGCGGAGGGTGGGAGGCATGCCGGTATCCTCAATGTGCGAGAGGATAAACTCGACTGCCTTTTTTTGAACAGAGGTAAGCTCGACCATACATAACCCTTATGAACCATACACAGGTACGGTAAACTCTTTTTCCTATATCGTCAATAGTTAAACTGAAGTTGAAAATCAAGCATGTCATGAATTTAACATCACATGAAAATGAATGGCACCTGTATGGCGCCATACGAATAATCAGAACAAGCATTCTGAATGCAAAAGCAGAAAGTATTCTTTACCGTTTATTTTGTTTCAATTTTTTTTAATATAAGAATAGATATTTCAATCATAATATACATAGGAATAGCTACTAAACATAAACTAAAAACATCTGGAGGAGCTAAAACTGCACCAATGATAAAGCATAATAAAAATATAATTTTACGGTTATTTATTAATACCTTGGCAGGCAATATTCCCACGAGTCCTAGCAATGATAATATGACAGGGATTTCAAAAACAGCGGCAAAAATGAGAATCATAGTTGTCAGCGTTTGAAAGTAATTTTCATAGGAAATCATGACAAAAGCGTAGGAGCTTGCCCAGCTTAAAGCATTTTGAAAAAAATAAGGGACAATCAAAAAATAACTAAAGCTAATTCCAATATAAAAGAGAAACACGCTGGAAATAACAAGAACTATTCCCCACTTCTTTTCATCTGGATATAATGCGGGCGATACAAACTTCCATATTTCTCCAAGAATAGCTGGTAAACTAAGAGCAAATCCAAGGAAAAAACATACTTTAATGTTGACTGTCATGACTTCGAAGATACTCAAAGCAGTAAGTTGCCCTTGATGTGCTTCGTGGTTAAATTGTTCATATGGTTTTTTGAGAAAATTAAGAATTGGGCGCATAAAAAGGCAGGTCAAGGCTGAGCATAAAATAAACCAAAAACAAGCGCGCACAGCATGATGTCGAAGTGCTTGAATATGAGAGATAATAGTAGAACTATGTTTTTCCCCAACAGCAATTTCGCGTTGATATTTTCTTTTCAGTCCAGCTTGAATAATACTGGAAATTTTTTTAGAAAAAGACATAAAATTTCTTCGTTTTTAGGAGGTCAATTGAATCAGAGTGATACGTTATTTGGCCTCAAACCAATTTTGGCCAACGCCTACCTCAACTAGCATGGGTACATCAAATTTTACAGCATTTTCCATGGCTTCTTTCAGAATTTGCCTGACTTCAGTCTCTTCGTTTTTTGGCCCATCGAGTACCAACTCATCATGAACTTGAATAATCATTTTTGTTTTTAAATTTTTTTCTTCTAATCTTTTTTGAACTGCAAGCATGCCTTTTTTCATAATGTCAGCAGCAGTTCCTTGAATTGGAGCATTTATCGCCATATTTTCCGCAAGCTTAGCTTCTTGAAAATTGTTCGACTTTAAAGCTAAAATAGGTCTAATTCTGCCAAAAAATGTTTTCACAATTCCCACTTCGTGTGCTTGAAGTCTTTGGTTATCAAGATATTCTCGAACGCCTGAGAAATTAAGAAAATATTTTTCAATAAACATTTTTGCTTGGCTCATAGAAATTTTTTGTTCATTAGCGAGCCTATGAGGACCCATGCCATAAATAATACCAAAGTTTATCGCTTTGGCATTGCTTCTTTCCTCATTGCTGACCTCTTGCAACGATTTCCCAAGAATTTGAGCTGCCGTTTGGCGGTGAATGTCTTGTCCTTCTTGAAAGGCAAGAAGCATATTTTTATCTTGCGATAAATGCGCGAGTACTCTTAGTTCAATTTGAGAGTAATCGGCTGATGTGATTTGGCCATCAGGCAAAGAGGAGACAATGGCTGCGCGAACTTTTTTACCCCACTCTGTACGTATGGGAATATTTTGTAAATTGGGATCTGAACTGGAAAGTCTTCCTGTTGCAGTTCCGATTTGATTAAAGCTAGTATGAATTTTCTGCGTGCTGTTTTTTACCAGGTTTGGAAGGACCGCAACATAGGTATTCAAAAGTTTGGATAGTTCACGGTGATGTTGAACCATTTGGACAATGGGGTGGGCTTCAAATTGTTCTAGAACTTTTGCATCTGTTTTATAACCCAAAGTTGTTTTTGCGAGTTTCCCTTTAAAGCCTAGAACCTCGTGCACTTTTACAACGTCAAAAAGCACGTCTCCAAGCTGTTTAGGACTTGTTATTTTAAACTCTGAACCTGATGCTTTATGAATTTCAGACTCGAGATAGTTTAAGTTTAATTGCATTTGATGGGCAAGATCATCAAGATAATCGCTATTAATTTTTACTCCTTGGCGCTCCATTTTTACTAGAAGTCGTAAAATAGGCATTTCCATGTTGTAAAATAGATCGAGGAGTTCTGAGTTGTGATCTAGTTTTTCTTTGACGTGAGTCCAAAGTTGAAAAGTGGCATCTGCGTCTTCACAACCGTAGGTTACAATATCTGTCAGAGGAACTTCGAGCATAGATTGGCGGCCAACTGCTTTTCCAATAAGGGCACTTGTTGGTATTTTTTCAAGGCCTAGGACTTTTAGAGAAAGGGCATCCAGACTAAAACCACCAGGTTCGGAGGGATTTAAAAGCCAGGAGCCTACCATTGTGCAAGCGAAAGGGGCATCCCCAAGGTTAATACCAATATTTAGCAGCTGGTGAAAATCATACTTCAAATTATGGGCAATGACTGTTGCAGAACGTTGTTGAAGGGCTGAATCAAGAGCATGGAGAGTGCTTTGAAGATCGAAGGACAACGTGACAACTTCGTCATGAAAAGACAAAGGAACATGAAAATATTGTGGATGACACGGCAGATAAAAGGCACAGTTTTCTTCAAAACAAAATGAAATGCCTACAGGTTTATCTTCTAGTGCATCAAGTCCTGTGGTTTCGGTATCAAGGGCGAAAAAAGGTGTTTGTGGTGAAGTGATTTTATCTAAAATAAAGTCAACGTCTTCCTTGCTTTTTATAAGGGAATATTTTCTTTCTTTCCATTGTGATGCTTGTTTTAGTGTTTTTTCAGGAGAGGCAAAACTTTTTAACAAACTGAACATTTTGAGAGTGCTAAGTTTATCGCGGACAGCTGTATTTTGTTCGAGTTTTTCGAAAGTAAACTTCAATTGTTCTTCTGATAGAGGTATTTCTATGTCACATTTTACTGTGGCTAGATATTTTGATAAAAATGCATTTTCTTTTTGTTCAGCAAGAGCGCTTTGAGCCCTTTTATTTAAAATTTGTGAAATATTTTCGTATACACCCTCCAGACTTCCGTATTCAAGAATTAATTTAGCAGCAGTCTTGTCACCAATGCCTTTTACTCCGGGAATAAAGTCTACGGCGTCACCTGTAAGAGCCAAAACGTCGGTGACTTTTTCTGGAGGTACTCCAAAATAATCAATGACTTTTTCTCTATTTATAACGTCATAATCATCTCCTTTTTTTAAGGAGAAAAGAAAAATACTATCACTTACCACTTGCATGTAGTCTTTGTCGGCTGTGACGAGGTAGCTCGTAGCTTTTTTTTCAAAGAGTTTAGCAATGCTGCATGCAATATCGTCAGCTTCAAAGCCAGGAATGGCGATGGATGGAATATGGAATTCAGTCATCAGCTCCTTGATAAGAGCTATTTGGGGAATAATATCGGGTGGAGTTTCTCCTCTGTTGGATTTATACAAAGGAAAGAAGTCATGACGAAATGTTTTTTGTTTTAAGTCCCAACAAACAACAAAGTGCGTGGGTTTTTGTTCCTTTAAAATTTTAAAAATAATTTTT
>JAIXXU010000171.1 GCA_027490595.1 Pseudomonadota bacterium | reverse complement strand
CTCATTGTTTGGATTATCCAGCATGCACTTCATCGTGGTTACCGCTATGCTTATGCCTTTATGTCTTCCAAGCCGGACTTCGGAATAAACCACAAGACTTATGGCGTGACGTCCGAAGGTGTTAACGTCTATGTTGACAACGTCTTGCGTTATTTAAATCTCCAAGATTCTTCGTTCAGAGTAAAAATGACCGGTGGTCCAGATGGGGATGTTGCAGGAAATGAAATGAATATTCTCTATAGAGAATATGGAGAACGCTGCCGGCTTGTCGCTGTAGCAGATGGTTTAGGAGCAGCTCACGATCCTAATGGTTTAGATTGGCCAGAAATTTTAAGACTTTTTAGGGAAAGTCGTTCTATTGTTGACTTTAACCCAGAAAAATTATCTTCCCATAAGGAATCTTTTGTCATTGCTGCAAATACAAAAGAAAATATTCGCATGCGTGACGGTCTTTATGCTGCTACAGAAGCTGAGATATTTATCCCGGGGGGCGGGCGTCCTTACACGGTGAAAGATACCAATTGGGAAAAATATCTCAAGAAAGATGGCACACCAAGTTCTTTGGCAATTGTGGAAGGCGCAAATATTTTCTTTACCAAAGAAGCTCGTCAGCATCTTGTTGATAAGGGTGTTGTGGTTATCAAAGATAGTTCTGCAAATAAAGCTGGCGTCAGTTGCTCTTCTTATGAAATTATTGCTTGTTTGACTTTGTCTCCTGAGGAGTTTTCAGCCCTCAAATCTACTTATGTTGATCAAGTTTTAGGTATTATAAGACAAAATGCGGACAAAGAAGCCAAGCTTCTTTTCAGAGAGTGGAAGCGTAATCCAAACAATAGCGATCTGGTTAAATTAAGCTATGAAATATCCTCAGAAATAAACATTGGTAAAGATCTGTTGCGCGAAAAGTTAGATGCTCTTACCGAGGAACAGTTAGCAGATTCTAAATTTGAGTACGTTTTGTTTAAGCATTGTCCCCCTGTATTGACCGAGCGTTACCCTGAGCGCATTCGTGAAAGGCTGCCTAGGGCTCACAAAATCGCTATTTTAAGCGCTTATATGGCCAGCCACCTTATTTATCGTGAGGGTCTACATTGGTTGCAATCGTTACATGCAGATCAAATCTTTAAGCTAGCCTTGGACTATATGGAGGCAGAGAGAATGATTGAAAAAATGATTGATGAGCTTGATAATTGCAAGTTTCCCTACAAACGCGAAGTTTCTGAAATCTTGCGTCATGCTGGAGCGAAACAGTTGGCAAGTCTGAATTTGTGAAGTTTTCTCCAGTGTCACTGACGGTTTTTCAGACTTTAGGCTCCCCTCAACTTGCGAGTTTAAGTCCACGTAAGTTTTGTTATTCTATGTTGCCTAAAGTTTCCCGCTCTTTCGTTCTTGGTACGTTGTTGTTGCGTGGCAAACTAAAAGACTGTGTTGTTATTGGATATATTCTTTGTCGAATGGCTGATACGATTGAAGATGATCTTCAGTTGTCTGCTTCTATGAAAACTAAGTTTCTGACACTTTTTCTTTCAGAGCTTGAGGGTTCTTCTTTAAATTCAAAAACTTTTGTGTCTTTGGGCTCTATTCTTTCTGGAGAGTCCAGCCATGTTGTTTTGTTTCAACATGCAGGCAAAGTAGGAAGTTTTTTTAATTCTTTGCCCTCTGAACAAAAGCAAATTGTTTACCAGTGTGTCCAAGAAATGGTTCTTGGGATGATAAAATTCATAGAGAAATACCCCTCGGGTATTCGTTTAAACACTATGAAAGAATACTCAGAGTACTGTTATTATGTTGCGGGTACTGTTGGTAAAATGTTAACGGCGTTGTGGGAAAAAAATTGCCCTTTTTTATCAGATAAACAAAAAATATTGATGAAAAAATACGCCGAAAAATTTGGTGAAGCTCTTCAGTGCGTGAATATTTTAAAAGATGTTGTCTGGGATATGCGGATGGAAAATTCTATTTATATTCCTCAAGAACTATTACTGCAGCACAACTCTGAACAGTCTCTTCTTTTAGATCCGAATTTTCGTTTGAAAAACACAGCGGCGATTAAACAACTCATTGAATTGACGAGATCAGATTTAAATGATGCGTTATGTTACATTATTCAAATACCTCTGTTTCATCCCTTTGTTCGTTTTTTTTGTATCTTCCCTTTTTTAATGGCAGTTGCCACTTTGCGCGAGCTTGTTGACGCTGGAGAACGCATTTTAGATGACAAAAAGATCAAGCTTTCGCGAGATGAAACAAAAAAAATACTTTTAAAATCCTTTCTTGCTAGTTTTAGCAATCACTATCTTAAAAAAATCAAGTATAGTTTAGATCAAGCTCTTATTGTGAAATCATAAATACTAATGAAACTCTGGAGGAATTATTACATCATGCTTTTTTTAAAACGAGCTTTTTATTTTTTGTTGGGCTTGGGCATTATTTCTTTTGTACACGCTTTTGTGCCTAATAAAACGCCTGCAGATCTTGACGGTGACGTTCTTGATTTCGAAAGTTCCACATTTTCACTTATTCCATATGCTTCTGCGAATATAGTTGTCACCAATAACTTAGATGATCCTTTTTTCATCAATTCCATAGAACCAATATATACAAGTGATTCCAAAAATTTTACGTACAAAGAAAATTGTTCATCACAAAGCTCAAATTCTAGTGGTACTCTTTGGCCTGCAGATACGTGCCTTTTTGTCATTCAATTTAAAGGTGGTACTTCTGTTATAAATCCAAGTCTCT
>JAIXXU010000031.1 GCA_027490595.1 Pseudomonadota bacterium | reverse complement strand
TTGTCGATAATATCAATAAATATCTCATAGGAATGATTACAGTCTATTGAAAACAAATCAGAATTCAGTAAATCATCACTTTGATTTTGAGAAAACCAATACAACAATTGAAAATTATCACCTAAAATAAAACGTTGCAGGCTGGCAGCAAAGTCTCTTAAAAAGCCGAATTTATTCGTCGTTGACTCAAAGTCTTGAACGCTATCAAAAAAATTAGAAATAATTAATGATTCCAAATCGTCTGATGACTTAAAGTGAGGGGAGAATTCTGCAAATTTACCCGGAATAGAAATAAAACTAAAAATTTTCGGAAGCAACTCTCTAAATTTGCGAAAAAAAGGCAATAAAGATTGAAACTTTTCAGAACGCTTATGAAGTAGAATAATTTTGTCCTGAATTCCTGATTCATAAAAAATTACTTGATCAAAATCAGATTTCAAAATATCAAAAATTTCCAATAAATAAGCAAGCTCATTCTGATAATATTGTTTAAAGTTTTGTCCACTTAACCAAGGAACTGAGTCAAGTAAAAATTGACTCAGATTATCGCTTAGATCAGCATGAATTTTTTTAAGTTCTAATATATTTTTGCTGTCTTGTAATGAATTGGAATTCAGTAAACCAAGTTCAATCAACTCATTGAATTCATGACCATGAAAAAACCCTTCATCAAAAGCAAGAACAACATCATATAATTCTTGAATATTGTAGGAAGAAACGTTTCCACTCATCTCAAGGACTGTGCGTTTTAAGTTCTCAACCGTAGCTTGGGAGACTGCGTCTTGCTTACAATAATGAACAATCTTTTCATAAATGCCATCTAATATTTTTGGTGCGTGTAGATACAAAATTGATCCAGATTTTTGGGTATAATTACTGTAATTTTTAAAAGATCTATTAATTAAATTAAGAATTAATAACTCATATTTAAAATCATACGTATCTTTTTTTTCTAAAGTTACATTTGGTTTTAAATTTTGAAACTTGTCAATTGTTTCTTTGATCTTAGATACGTAAGCTCTAGTGGGCGCAAGTCCAGATAAGAATTTTTCAATTTTTACTAGAAAATATTTAAAAGGGTCTGAGAGTTGATCACCGCAGTTCTTTAAACGTTGAACATAGATATCCTGGTTTAAAGATAATAGAGAAATAAAATCTTTATTAAAATCAACTGGAAACAAACATTTAAGAATACTTTCTACTCTTTCTGGATCTAAACTTTGATTGACTACTTGAGCACCCGCTGCACTTAGAGCAAATAACCCTTGAAAGAAATTAGAAAGTTCAGTAACTAACTTAATCTTTTCCTTTAAACTATCTGTTTTTGGAAGCTTATTTAAATGCTCATTCAGCTGACTTCTTTTTTCTGCAGTAGATTTATTTTCATCAATTGGCAACCCAACATAAGAAAAATATGATTTCAAACTCTCATGTTTAACATTTTCAAGCAAAACAAGAGACTCATCTCCAAATAACTTTGACACCAAAGAGTTTACATGATCATGACTTAAAGAATGTTTGATTGTTAAATTTTTTAGCAGAGCTGATAATGAAGAAGAATAATGCTTTTGGCTCAAGCTTACCCTTGAGTTTTCCCGCTGTAGGCCATTTGAACTAAAATGTTCGGATACTAGCTGAAAAAGACTTTGAGCTTCAAGTTCGCTTGAAGGTTTAATAACGGACGTTATCAACTTAGAAAGCTCTTTTACAAAAACTTCTAAACCTGAATCCAAATTATCAAAGTTGACTGCATTCTGATTTTGCTCAGAAGGCGTTGGCGGCAGAGCGCTTCTTCTTCTAGAAGTTTGCTCCAAGTCCAAGGCAATACTTTTCCTGCCTGATTTTAATGATTGAAGACTTTCAGGGAGAAGAAATTTTATTTCTACATCTGAGTAATCACTAGCAATATCAGAAACGCCTTCAAAAAAGACCTCTGTTGTAAAGCCGTTCAAAAGAGCACATTTATCGATATGTTTTAAGACACCTTTAGTAAATATTTGTTTTAAAAAAATAAAAAAATCAGCGTGTAAATTTTTCCAGACTTTAATATAAGAACCAAGAATTTCTTCAATCTTAATTTCTAGAATTCTTGAGCATTCGGGTTCTTCTTTATTTGTTATTAAATTTGAAATTTCCTTTTCACTTTTCAATAGATTCACAAAAATATTTATATTATAAGGATTTTTGAACATTTCAGCATAGTTACTGTTTTCGTTTAATATATTAAAATATTCATTTTCACTAAAATTATCAGATTTTGCTTCCAGTTCTTTGACTAACAATAATTTTTCTTTTTTTCTTTTTTGCCAAAGCTCAATTTTATTTACAAGATCAATATTTTCAGAAAAAATTTCAGTCCACTTATTTTGTAAAGTTGAGGATGGTTCCAGTAAGGTAATTAAGTTTTGTAGTTCAACAATAGTATCAAGAACTTTTAGTTTATTTTTATCCTCAGAAGAAAGACAACTAAAGTCTACCGTATTGTTGATAGAAGGAAGAGAGGAAAAATTATTTGAGGACAAAGAATAATCTAAGAGATAAAAATAAGCTTCTCGAACCAAGTTAGAAAAAGTAGAAATGATCTGAGAAGAAGGAACAGTCGAACTTTGAAGTAGCTGACTAATTTCTTTGGAAAAATCTATTGTTTTATTAAGGCCAGGGCTACTGGACTCTACAAAATTGATCACTGACTGTAAATTTTGTAACTTCAAGGAAAGCAATTGAGGGCGCGGTAGTTTTTTCCGAATACACTCAGACTCCTGTTTTTTCCTTAGTTTACTTGAATTGTCCAAGTGTTTTGTTAGTATTTTTCTGTAGACTGGTTTAAAACTATCATGACTTCCGTGAAATGTTTTCTTGAGAATATTTTTTTTTCTCAAATATTTTGTAACATCAAGTTTTTTATAATTTTGTAATTCTGCAGACAAAGAACTTGCAAAACCATTTTTATTTTTGAAAACATCGCTACCACTAAATTGTCCAACAGGAAGAAAGCGTCCAAAAATAAATCCAGCCACTGAACTTAGGTATTTTTTTTCTTTTTCATTCTGGGCTGTAGACTCTAATTGGGATAACTCTTTCAAAAGCATTTGACCAGAACTAGACAAAGATTTTTTATCTATTAATTGCAAATAATCTAAATTAATCCCAAGAATTTTTAAAAAACAAACAAAGCTTTTAGGAATAATATGTCGTGACTGAATTTTTCCAAAAAACCAATCATTCGTAGTTAACGAACAAATAAGAGCTTTTCCTACTGAACCCAACCCAAGAAGAAATTCATAGCTTTCTGCGGGATCAAAAAGAACTCTAAATATCTGCGTGGCTAT
>JAIXXU010000147.1 GCA_027490595.1 Pseudomonadota bacterium | reverse complement strand
TCATTGAAACTGTGGTTATTTTTTTCCTTTTAACCACAGATATCTTTTTCCTTTAAGTATATTGGTATTTTGTTTTAAAAGCTCTCGATTTTCTTGCTTTCGTACTTTATCAACAGCCTTGGAAAGATATCCCACAGTAAGAAATTTATCGTGAACAATATCTGCTTGAGATAGAACTAAGTTAACTCCATTCATAAATGGAAGCTACATATCCATCGCAACAGCTTTGATTGAATTTCTTTGATCCAAAGGTATTTTTTCAAATAATTTTGTTACTGATTTTTTATCTCTGCCTTGAACAATATCTAGCACACAACCTATATCTACATCATGCAATATAGAAGTATATTTGTGACCGCTTAGAAAAATTTTTTCATCAATTCCAATGTATTTAAGTTCTATTTTTTTCTTTTTTCAATATCTCTTTGAACAGATTTTTTCTTGAATATAGTGAACTTTATCCCAGATTAGCCGTAATATAACCATTGCACTTTTTTGCGTGGCAGAATGTAAAATAACATCAATAGCAAATTTTTCAAATAACAAAGTAAATTGACTTCTCTAACCAGCCCATGGCACATCCACTTTCTTAATTAACGTCTTCTTTACAATTAATCTTTGGCATATGGCATTCTATGATAGTTTCAAATTGCATTGTGTCTAAATGTCTTCATTTCTTTGGATCTCTTCGATCATAAATAGAACAGGGTTTTGAGCAAATAGGACACAAAATTTTTGTTTTTCAACATATTCTATAGATAATGTTATTTTTTTCCTGGAATATCTGACTGTTTTTTTTAATTCCCACGGAGCAGTAAGACTAAGTAATGTGCTAAAAAGTTCTACATCTTTCATTGAAGCCTCTTTTTTAAGGGAAGTTTGCCTCAAAAAGAGTAACTCAAGCCCCCCTTACCCACACAAAAGCCGGAAGAACCAAAATTTTAACTTGAAAAAATTGATAAAAACTTGTATATAATTAGTATATTATACACGTGAGGTTTTTTTATGTTAAAAATAAACATTGGTAAAGCCACTAAAATTTCAGTTGTAGTAGAAGATGATTCTCCTTATGAAAATCAAATAGGAGTTTTACCTGCATCAAGTTTTTTTACCACTGCGACGGATCCATCTTTTGATTCAGAATCATCGAGCGATTTTGCAGCACAATCAGAAGCGAAAAACAGTTCAAAACAATCGGTAAAAGATCTTTACATAGAAAATCCAATTCTAAATCCCGAAGACTATTTTGAAAATCAATGGACTTACTCAGGACTTACTGCTGCTGGAGGGCCACAAGGTTTTGGTAAGGCCACTCAAAAAAATGGCGATGTTTTCACTGGTAAATTTACAGACGGAAAATTTTATTATGGAAGATTAGATATAACCAGTGGCTCTTGGTATGTTGGGTCTTTTAAAGACTACAGAACTTACAATGGCACATGGAATCTAATCACAAAAACAAAGGATGCTTATGAAATTTATCAAACAAACAAAGGAGAACTCTGCATTGGTGATTCCATGACAGTAATTTTTCCCGATCGCACTAAGTACACTGGGAACTTTAAACATGGAAAAAAACATGGAAAAGGTGAATGTAATTTCCCCAATGGCTCTAGGTACGTTGGAGACTTTGAAGACGATAAATTCAATGGTTACGGTACATATACCTTCCCCAGTGGCTCTCAGTACACTGGTCAATTTAAAAACAATCAAGCCCACGGCCATGGAAAATTAACTAACATTGAAGGCTCTGTATACGAGGGGGAATACAAAGAGTCAAAAAGACATGGCAAAGGAATATTAACCCATGCCGATGGTAGTAAATACGATGGTGACTTTGAAGACGATAAACTCAATGGTCATGGTATATATACCTTCCCAAGTGGCTCTCAGTAGGTTGGTGGCTTTGAAAATTCAAAAAGACGTGGTTGCGGAGCTTTTAAATACAAAAACGAGATTATCCTTCAAGGTATATGGAATGATGATGAATGCATACCTTCAACGCTAAAACCTGAAAGCTTTTAAGATAAATTAAAGACCTCTAATAACTCTTCTTCAAAAGAAAAAAAACACTAAAATAGGAAACTCAAAAACTCAAAGTTTATAATCTATTCCTTGGTGAAAATAGAGACATAGCTACATTCCATAAGTATTTGACTATATAAAAACATATGACATAATCCCCAGAAAGAGGAGGTTGTTTCCCTAATTTCTGGGGATTCTATGGAATTATCTAACTACCCGAGTTCAGCGGGTGCAGATAAAAACCCTTAGATAATAATTAGTTAAAAAACCGAAAGAGCACCTTTTAAGAAACTCTTTTTCATTTTTGCATATTCCTACACTACGAATCGTTTTCTTTTTCGATTTGCCATTTATCTTAAAAATTTCTCATGTTTTAAAAAGATAACTTACCCACTTTACCTTTTAATACTCTTTTTTCAACTTCAAGAGACATATTATCACTTCGTACTTCTTGCCTCCACAGACAAAAGTGAAGCAAATAAAAATACGTGTAAAGCCGAAGGGAATATCAAACGTTCAATTTTTAAAATTTTTTTATTTAGCTGATTCTTAATTTTTTCTTCACTATCTTGATAAGCCATCCTTTCAAAAATTTCTGATGAACTTGACTGGCGTGAGACAATCGCCTTAACAAAAAACCCTGCACATATGCTTGGCGCAATAATTCTTTGGGCCACATTTTACCAACACCATGAGTTGCGGTTTTCTGTGCATCCGGAACTTGTTTTGAGTTTCTTCCAAAATAACTAACTTTTCTTCTGACATACGGAGCACATCTTTAAGTAAAAAGAAAGTATAGCTTATTTCTTTTAACCTATTTCACACGAAAATTCTCAAGGATTAATTTACATTAAATCAAATTAGGTAGGTGCAATTAGACTCAATCGTTATTCAGTATCACTGAAAAGGTTTTTCCAGGCTCTTTAACCTTAGAATAAGTTCGTTGCACTTCATAAGTATTGTTACCAAACGGATTCTGCTGCGAGCTAACAAATAACCCTTTATCATCTCCCATTGTATCGCGATCATAAAATTTACATCCATTTTTCCACATTTTAGTTTATACAGTTGAGTAGCCAGATAATCAGCGCATTTGGTGCCAACTAATACTCGTAGTGAATTATCTCTTTCACGTTTTTAGAAAACTTCCCTTTGTATGAAAAGAAGATGGACTCACTGGTAGATTTTTTTAGTTTGAATTTTTATAACTTCAATATGCAGAAAATATTGAGCCCACGAGAATACTTATCATTCCAATTTATTTATGCATGTAAAACGATCTAACTTCCCAGAAAGATGAACATTCATAAATCCATCTTTCAAAAAAGAAGAAGGACAAGACAAGAACTGAGGAACAAGAAAGCCAAAATATTTTTCTAAGTTCTGGGAGAGTCTCATTTTTAATAATAAGTCTAAGCTAGGCGCATTGATATCTTGGTGCACAAAATCACCCACCAAAGCTAATGAAAGATCTTTCGATTGAAGCTCAGTCCCATCTTTTACTTTTAGAATTCCACCCATATTAGAGACTAAAATTTGAAAATTGGTAAAGCTCAAAGGAGGCATGTCTAGATCACCCATAGGAAAATTAAAATTAGCATTTTTCAGTTTTATTGAAGCAATAGAATTATAAGTCTTAGAAAGTTTATAGTGAATATCAGCGTCTACTTGGCCGGAAAATTGTAATTTTTCAATAAGCGGTGACAAAATAATAAGGCTTTTGCCATAGTTATTCAAAATAATTGACTTGGAATATTCAACATAATCTTTTATGTCAACATTGTGAATATTCAAATCAATCGCTGAAAGTTCATAGCTATTATCCCATAATAATTTAAATAAAGACAAGGAAGCCGTGCCTTGTAATGTTTCGTTTTTTGCAAGCATATCGAAGTCTAGAGAAATTCTCCCTAGAAGAAGTGGTAAAATAGAAAGCCTTAGGGATACCTCGTCAAGATATTTTTCATTTAAGCCACCAGCTAAGGGATAAATTGCAATTTGTTCTAGCTTAATGCCAGTCAACCAATTAATTGAAAATTTTTTGGAATAAATGCTAATTGGCGCATTCACTTTTCTTAACAAAGCATTAGCCTGGCCAAGCATAAATTCCTTAATAATTGTCTGAGGATAAAAAATACAAAGAATAAATGTGCTCAAGACTATAATTAATAAAATTTGTTTAAATTTATATTTTATAATCATTGTAATACCTATTTTTCCTTTGAATTATTGACATATGCTTCAACTCTAAAGCTAGCATCGAAATAAAGTTTATTATTAAATTTTTGATGAATTTCAATCCCTGTTACACGAAATCTATTGGGCATTTTATGAAGCGAATTAACAAAATCTATGATTTGTTTTAGACTTGCATTTGGTGCCCCAAAATCCACAACAGCAAGCTGAAATTTTTCAAATAACGCACTGGAATTTTTTAAATCGTAAAGCTGAGGTGCAGAAGGCATACCTGACAACTCAATACCCATTTCTTTAGCTTTATCCTCAATGTCAGCTATAATAAGATTAGCGTCACTCTTCTTAAGAATTGATTCAATTTGTTTAAAATCTTCATTTTGACTTTTATATTGGTATTTTAAACCAGAAAATTTTTCAAGATTTACAACAGCAACATTAAGATTATTTTGCAATTTTCTAAGACTCACAAAATAAGAAGTTAATAAAAATGCTATAGCTAGAAAAATCACAATAAAAAAGTAAAATAAATATTTAGGTCTTTTTTCAACCCTTAGACTATAATATCTATCTAACAAAGAATATAACCTTGAATATTTTTCTCCGAAAATAAAATCTCTAATTTTTTGAATAAAATCAACTAAATTTGAATATAAATCATTAAAATTCACAATATTTATTCCTTATTATTAACAGAAGCTGATAAAGAAAAACGAATAATCTGATTTTCCGTACCAGGCTTTTTAGATTGTGAATTTTTTTCTACTTGCAACAAATAAGGAATATTTTTAATTGCAGAAATTATTTTACTCACATTATCAATATTATTGGTATCTGCTGTTATATTTAATACTTTATCGTTAACCTTAAAGTCTACCACTTCAAAATAAGTACCTTGAGGTACGGCAATTGAAATATCGTTTAGCACCTTGATTGGAAAAGG
>JAIXXU010000224.1 GCA_027490595.1 Pseudomonadota bacterium | reverse complement strand
TACAAACACCTTCTTGTGATGCTTTCATGGCTTCTTGTCCCTTGTTCCAGTTGGCAGGGCAAACTTCGCCGTATTTTTCAAAATGTTGCAAAGCGTCTACGATGCGAAGTGCTTCCTCAACGCTTCGGCCAAGAGGCAAGTCGTTTACAAGCTGGTGGCGAACAACACCATTTTTATCAATTAAAAACAGGCCACGAAACGCGACGCCGTCATCACTCAATACATCATAGTCACGTGCGATTGTTTTATGTATGTCAGATAGAAGCGGATATTTTACCCCTTGAATTCCACCCTTATTTTTTGGTGTCTCAAGCCACGCGAAATGAGAAAACTTGCTGTCAATGCTGCAGCCAAGGACTTCAACGTCACGCTTATGAAATTCTTCGAGCTTTTCTTGGAAAGCATGAAGCTCTGTGGGACACACAAATGTAAAATCAAGAGGATAAAAGAAGAGCAAAACATTTTTTTTGCCGCGGAAGTCAGAAAGAGAAATCTGGGTAAATTGGCCATCTGCGACAGCATCAACTTTGAAATTTGGTGCATGGCGACCAGTGAGAACGCTCATAAATACTCCTTTAGTAAAGACAGGGTCTAAAATCCTTTTTAATCTCAAAAGAATTTAAGCAGACGCTTGGTGATGTCAAGGATGAGAGGAGAGCATAAGGTATCCTTGATAAAATAAAAAACCTCAGGCAAAAAAGAGGGAGAACTAACACAAAGGAAATTACCTATGTTGAAGCCTCTTGGACGTGCTTTTTTTTCCGAGAATGCCGGTTATTCAAAACCAGTATTTGTTCCTTCTTGGTTGCGTAAACTCCCCAATAGGCTCACTTTTTTTCGAATGCTTTGTATCCCTGCAGTTGTTTATCTCATGAATTTCTCGCAAATCACGGAAAGTGTCTCCCTAGATTTTTGGCATGCCAAAGCGGTGATTCCTTCAGCCACAGATATTTGGGCGGCCATTCTTTTTTCCTTGGCTGCGTTGACAGATTATTTCGATGGCATGATTGCCAGACGTTTTCAAATTGAGTCTATGCTTGGAAAGTTACTGGATCCATTGGCTGATAAACTTCTTGTGGTGTCGGCTTTGGTTATTTTAGTGGAAAAACATCGGTTAGCAGGCTGGATCGCAGTCATTATTATTGTTCGTGATTTAGGTATCAACGCGATTCGTTTGTCGGCTCAAGACGATGGAGTCCAAATTCCATCCTCATTTTGTGGAAAAACAAAGACTACGCTTCTTGATTTTGGTATTTTGGGACTTATGGTTTATGGAAATTTATGGCTAATTCCTTTCCATTATCTTGGTCATATATTTATGTTCCTTGCACTTTGCGCCAGTCTTGTAAGTGCCTTTCAGTATCTTCTTGATTATGCCAAGCAATTAAAGATGATTCAACGTAGATCTTAAGTTGTGGCCAGAAGGGTTTGTATGTCTAAAAAAATTATATTTGAGAATTATTTTGCCAAACGTGTCATGGAAATAAAGTTTCCTGATGGTTTTTCTTTACAGTACAAAGATGATCTTGATTATTTGAAGGCTCAATGGTCACAAAATTTAAAAATGTGGCATTCTCCATACACCTGCCTTTTTGATTGCAGACAATTTGAGCTTTCTGAATCCATGACTGAGCCATTTGAAAAACTCCTTTCGTTCTTTTCTCATTTTTTTATGAAAAAGATTGTCGGTTATTCTTCAGGGCAACCTTTTAAAGTCCCTTTTGAAATACTCGGTGAATATAATGAGGCTCGAGAACATTTGGGTCTTGATCGCGTGTCAGGTGCGACTAAAAAGTTAGAAAATTTGCGTGATCGCATACAAATCGACAATGACTTTAATGCTCATGTGATGGAAGTACAGTTTCTAGAAGAAACTTTTTTGGAAACAACTGAAGATTTTGCAATTTTGAAAGATAAAATTAAAAATAATTTAAGGCTTTGGCATACTCCATTTAGTATTTTATTTGATTGTAGATTTCTTACGCTTTCTTCAAATACTCATCAGGATATGTTGTCTTTTGAACGGTTTTTGAAAGGTTTTTTTTGCAAAAAAGTAGCTGGTTATTCCCCCAAGGAAAGCAAAGAAAAATATCCTTTTGAAACGTTCCGATCACGGCATGCCGCAGCTGGGGTCCTGGAAAATCAGGGATTGCAATCGGGAGCAACGGCAAATTGTGCGAGTAAAAAAAATTTGCAATCATAATTTCTTTCTATTGTTTTGATCTTAAGCCACGTTTAACAATAAAATTCGTGTGGACATTTTTTAATTCAAGCCACTGGCCGCAAATTTTTTCTACCCAATCAGGTTTTGATTTAAATGCATCATTGAGCCAATTTCCAACACTGAGTTTAACGTACTTGGAGTCATCTGTTTTTAGATTTTCAAGTATTTGAAGAGCCATTTGAGGGCTTGCTTTCAGTTCATTCAAATGTGAGCACCACACGCCCCTTGGTCTAGTGATTTCGCATGAAAAACGACGAATGTTTTCGCACGAGTTTAAACTCCATAGTGTCATAATTTCTATAGCATTTTCTAGTTCTTTTTCGATGTAAGGACGCATACTCATCCAACTCCATTCACGCACACCAAAATGAGTGTCACTAGCAAATTTTTGAATAAGTTTCATTTTGTCTTCTAAAGAAAGATTTTTTTTCGCAATGGAATAAGCGCACATACCTCGAACTAAATCAGAAGGGTGATCTTGGTATTTTTCCCAAGAGGCCATTTCTTCTCCATAGAACTTTACTTGTTTGACAATGCCTTTTTCTTTACAATCTTTATGTGTGATGCCAATACTTTTGGCAAGTAAGCTAATATCAATGGATAAACTTTCCATTAGATTTTTACTAGCCACTTCACCAGCTTGCAATTTTTCAAGGTGATTTTGAGGAATATTTTTTTTCATGGTGATTCAAATCAAGTGATGAGTTACGAGAGGTAAAAATATGAATACAGAAAAAAACAATAAATGGTGCGAAGGAGGAGACTCGAACTCCAACGACTTTGCAGTCACTCGCACCTGAAACGAGCGCGTCTACCAATTCCGCCACCTCCGCAACTTTTTTCTTTAAACTCAACTTGCCAGAGTTTGTCAAGAATTTGCTATCGTGCTCCACGATTTCTGGCCTATTTCGAAATACTCTGAACTTTTATTTGATATGGATTAAATATGATCTCTCGTAAATACAAAATCACTTTTTATGTTCCTGAGGTTTATGCTGAAAAAGTTAAAAACGCGATGTTTCAGGCTGGAGCGGGACGTATTGGGAATTATTGCCAGTGCGCCTGGCAGGTGTTAGGACAAGGCCAGTTTATGCCTCTCGAAGGCAATCATGCCTTTATTGGAGAAACGAACAAGCTTGAGTATGTGGCTGAGTATCGTGTTGAGATGGTTTGTGAGCATCAGTTTCTGCAAAAGGCTGTTGATGCCTTGAAAATAAGCCATCCCTACGAAGAACCAGCCTACAATGTTTTATCTTTAGTGGATGTTTAATTTTAGATGATTTTAGTTACTTGAAGATGTAAGAATTTCTTTTGCTTTTTTTCTGAGTTCATCGACACTATTATTTTTGAAATAGATATTTTTATCTGAACTTACTTCTTTTTCTAAAATTATGGCTAGTTTTAAATAACACTGTGAAGCTTTATTTTTTGCTATTTTCAACAGTTCATTTTCATCAGGATAGTTATCAATAAGTCGCAGATAGCGCGTGAGTGCTGAGGCATATTTTTTTTGATTCCAGTAAAACTCTGCAACGAAGAGTTCTTGTTGAGCTATTCTTTTCTTTAAGATTTGAAGTCTTTCCATACTATCTTTTGTGAATTCTGTGTTGGGATATTTTTCTAATAGTATTTTATATTTTTCAATGGCTTTTAGAGAATCATCTTGTTCCCTATCATACTCTTCTGGAGCTTGCACATCAAAGGATTTACCCATGCGATAGTAGGCTAGGGGTATGAGAGAATGGGAGGGGTATTTCTTGACAAAGTCTTCATAGGCAAGCTCGGCTTCGGTATAGTGTTTGGACTGAAAATATGCATCAGCTTGCATAATTTCAGCTCTTTGAATGAAAGGTGAATATGGATAACGTATTTTATATTCATCAACCTCTGAAGCTACCTTTAGCCATTCTTTGGCTTCATAGTTTTTTTGAATACGGTTAATTCCATCGTCGGCAGTAAGATCGGAAATAGGGGCAGTCTGACAACCATTGAGCATGAAGGCTATTAGCGCCATCAAACTTATTTTGTAAAATCTATTGAACATAGTCGTGGCTCCAAAATTTATTCGGGTAATTGAACAAGTTCCACAAGAATTCCGCCTGTAGCTTTTGGGTGAATAAAGGCAATCCTGGTGTGGTGTGCCCCCAATCGAGGTTCATTATCAATCAGTGGGATTTCTTTATTTTTCAGATACTCAAGCCATTGTTCTAAATTGTCAACTTCTAGTGCAATATGGTGAATTCCAGAGCCTTTTGCTTGTAAAAATTTTGCAATTGGGCTCTCAACGGATGTTGGTGTTAAAATTTCCAATTGAGAGTTTTCGCAGGCAAACATATTGACAAGAACATTTTGGTTTTCGATAGTTTCTTCTCCATGGTTTGGCAACTGTAGAACATTTTGAAAAAAATCTATGGCTTGGAGAGGGTTTTTTGGTGCTAAACCGAGGTGGTTGATGCGCAGAATTTTCACTTTTAAGGCCTCGCTTGAAATAATTCAATTCAAAATACATTGCCATTGCAATGAATTTCTGTCAAAAAGGCAAGTTTTATGAGAGAAGAAAAAAATAAAATTTTATGTTTGACAGATCGTTTTTTGGCCTGTATAAACTCCTTCTGGTTCTATCGCGGGGTGGAGAAGTTGGTATCTCGTCGGGCTCATAACCCGAAGGCCGCAGGTTCAAGTCCTGTCCCCGCCACCATTTTTCCTTTTATTTCTCCTTTTTTTAATTCAATCTATATTTATATTTTTTTCTTTTTAATTTCCCTTGTGCTCCGTTTTGCCTATGGTTATTTTTCCCATTACACCGAAGATGAAGCTAGAATGTGGCAGCTTGGTTTTTTTGCTTTGGAAAACAAATCGCTCATCAATCACGGCATGCCTGTTGTTTACTCTCAATCCCTCCTTCCAGGGTCGTTTCAATCGCTGCTGTCAGCGGTTCCTTTGCTATTGTGGTCATCTCCGCTTAGCCTCATTTTTTTTATCCAGATTTTAAATGCTGTGAGTCAGCTCCTACTTTATGGTTGGATAACGTCCCTTTTTCCTCAGGGGAAAAATTTATTTGTATATTTATTTTTTATATTCTCCCCTTGGAGTATTTTGTTTTCTTATGCTTGGAATCCTTCTTTTTTGCCAATTTTTTCTATGATATATATAATAAATTTAATGAATATAATTAAAAAAGATCAATCGTTACCTGCACCATTTTTTTCATTTCGTTTTTCAGGGGCTCATTTTTTTCTCATAGCTCCTTTATTTCTTAC
>JAIXXU010000267.1 GCA_027490595.1 Pseudomonadota bacterium | reverse complement strand
GCGTTGAGAAATGTTGTACTTGTCTCGTTCAGATAACAAAATAATGCGAGATATTTCCCGTGCAATGGCTATGCGAGTGTGTGCCCTGATGTCACCTTTCCGGTACCTAACTGCATACTGACCAGGCTTAATGCGTGAGCTTCTTGCCAATTTATCGGCTACATCTCCTGCAAGGAGTTGAATAAATGGAAATGCACTCATTAGTTCAGGTATGAACACAGGCACGGTAGATATGTTGAGATCTTCCAATATATTCTTGGCCAGTCTTTCTAGTTCGAGACTTTTATCGCGGCGTTCAATGCGTACACCAGGTTCTTCGCCCGCAAGTCTTCTTTCTTCTTCTGCATCGCAGAAGTCACTCCACGCTTCATCTAAATCAGTAAAGCCTTCGGCAAGATCTTGAATAATTTCTTGATCTACCTCGAGGGATTTTGCAAGACTTTCTAGGGCCTGAATATTGCGAATGGCTTTTTTGCCTCTTTTCCAATGACTAGTATCGCTGGGATTAAAATCAAGGATAGCACCGAGATCTTGGTCATGAATTTTCACGTTTGGCTTCCTGATTTCCAGAATGCGAAAGCAAAAACGAAATAATTGAATGGACTGTGGAAAACGAATGGTGTCTTGTGGCTTTCGCATAAAGGGCTCCTGAAAGACTAAAAATCTTGGGATTGCAATGTAATCATTGAAAATTTTTCTGTTCGATGTTTGGATTATCTCCAAATACCGAACACATCCAGTTCTAGAAAAAACGTAAAAAAAATAGACACTAGCAAAAGTCCTAAAGCTTAGGCATTTGAAAACAATCCTGCCAATGGAACTATAAATGATTTAAGGATTTTTTAAAAGAAGTTTGAATATTTTATTTGAAAGATAAAATATTCAAAAATGAACTTTTGGTGGGCTTAAAGGCATGCGAGGGCTATTTTTTTGACATCAAGGTAAGCTTTATAGGCGGCTTCTAGGGCAGCTGTCTCTGTCTCTGACAGCTTGAATTCATAGACTTTTTCTGCCCCTTTATGAGTCAATTTTACAGGAACGCACAAGCAGGCATCTTGAATCCCATATTCCCCTTTAAGTTCAACAGAACAGGGTAAAATACGGCCCTGATTCAACAAAATACTCTCTACCATTGCGGTTACACCAAACCCAGGAGCAACCCACGCAGAGGTTCCGATGAGTTTTGTTAAGTCGGCGCCACCATTTTTTGTTTTTTGAACAATATCAGCTATTTGTTCGGAAGTAGCCAATTGGGTTAGCGGAATACCGCCCACTGTTGCTGTGCTCACAATTGGAACCATATCCTTATCTGTATGAGCACCAATAACAATAGCGTTAATGTCTTTAGAATGGACACCCAGCGCCTTAGAAATGTTGCTACGAAAGCGTGAAGAATCGAGAACGCCGGACATGCCGATAACCCGCTCTCTTGGGAAGCCTGTGACTTTTTGAGCCACTGTAAGCATGGCATCAAGAGGATTAGAAACAATAATAAGAATTGTTTGAGGGCAGTATTTGACCACTTCTTCACAAATGCTTTTTACAATTCCAGCATTAATGCTTACCAACTCTTCTCGTGTTTGGCCTGGTTTGCGTGGAACGCCAGCAGTCACAACAACAACATCTGAGTCCTTTAGCTGGGAATAATCATCACTTGCTAGGAATTTTGGACAGAAACCTCCAACGGCACCGCCTTGAACTAGGTCAATAGCTTTTCCTTCGGCCACATCCATTTTCAAATCAATAAGATACAAGTCGGCAAGTTCTTTTTGAGCGCACCATTGAACAACAGCAGCTCCAACATTTCCACCTGCGCCCACAACCGAAACTTTAGGTCTTTTAAACATAACGATAATCCTTATAAAAATGAGCATTTCTCCTGCTCGAAACTATTCTTTTTAAATCACGTTTTTTGACATGAGAATAAAACTGTAGAACCAGCGAGCCAATCTTGCGTTTTAATTTCAGTAAACCCAATTTGTCCAAGCTGAACTTTGAATTCCTCACAGGTTGGCATAGAGGCTACGCTTTGGGGTAGGTATTGGTATGCCTCCTTGTCAGAAAACCAGCCACCTATTTTGGGTAAAATTTTATGAAAATAAAATTCAAATATTTTCTTAAATATTGTGCTTTTTGAAGGGAAGAATTCAAGAATAAGCAATTTGCCTCCTGGTTTGATCACGCGGTAAAATTCTTGTAAGGCTTTTTGCCGGTTGTCTACATTTCTAAACCCAAAAGAAATGGTAAGAGCATCGGCTTGATTGTTGTTGAAGGGGAGATCTTCTGCACTCCCTTGTTCAAAAGTAATTTCGGAAACTGTGTTTTTGAGATTGTGTTTACTTTTCCTGATTTCGGCAAAACTCAGCATACCTGCAGAAATATCAACTCCACAGAGGACTTTGTAATCTTTTCTCTTTTCGGCGCAGGAAAAAATAATATCTCCAGTTCCAGTTGCCACATCAATCAAATGCCCATTCTCATTTGAAATTGATGGCAATTCAGCAAGCAGAGCCTTACGCCATTTTATGTCTTGTCTAAAAGAGAGAAGGCGGTTCATAAAATCATATCGGGGAGAGATTTTATCAAACATTCTCTGAATTTTTTTGGATTTCTCGCTTATCATTAGATTTTTGTTTTCCATACTAGCCTTTACTTATTAGAAGATTTTTTACTTTCGTGGCAAAGTTTTTAATTATTCTGCAATAAAAAACTTTGAATAAATATATTTTTTTACCTCTAAAATAAAGATATCAATATCGAGATTATCAGTAAAAATAAATTGAGCATTTTTTTTACATGGAGAAATAAATTCGTCATGCATAGGTTTAACGAGAGAAAAAAATTGCTTTCTGACGCCTTCTTCTGTTCGGCCTCGTTCACATATGTCGCGTTTTAGTCTTCTTGCAAATCGAATATTTTCGGGAATATCAAGAAAAATACTGACATCAAAAAGTTTTCTAACAAGATCTGATGTTAGGATCAGTGTTCCGTCCACAATAATAAAGGGCGTTGCATTCACTGTTTTTGTTTCTTTTTTTCTTGTATGTGTAGCAAAATCATATAAAGGTGATTGAATACTCAGTCCCTTTTTTAGTTTAGAGAGATGTTGTTCCATCAAGCTAAAATCAATGGCGTCGGGGTGATCAAAGTTAATGGAGCCATCTCCATGAAAAGATTGGCTTTGGTCTTTGTAGTAATTGTCTTGGCTCAAGATTTGGCAACTCGACAAAGGAAGACACTGCAGAATTCTTTGAGCAATAGTGGTTTTTCCGGAACCACTTCCCCCAACAATGGCAATAATACAGGAGTTGTAATCTAACACAGAGGTATTGTTCGAGCTAGAATATTTAGAATGAGCAATCACAGGATCTGTCATGGTTTTCCTTTTGGTAAATTACCCATCAATTTCTTGAAGGGTAAAAATATTGGAATTTCGAGCTGAAACACTAGATGCTGTGAGTGAGACGAATACAAATTTATCTCCTTTTTTAAACGAGAATTTTTGTTTTAGTATTGAAGAAATGTCATGTAAAAGTTTTTCCATTTCAACTTTTCTGTCAAGTAGTACACATGTGACTGACCGCAGTAATCGTAGTTG
>JAIXXU010000081.1 GCA_027490595.1 Pseudomonadota bacterium | reverse complement strand
CTTTTTTATCTCATTTTCAACGTCTGGCAAAACAACTTGGGGTGATTTTACCGATTAGTTTCTTTGAGAAAAATAACCAGTGTTACTTTAATAGTCTGGCAATGATTGATGCAGCAGGAGAAATAAGCGGCATTTATCGAAAATCGCACATTCCAGATGGTCCATGCTATGAAGAAAAATTTTTCTTTCGACCAGGCAATACGGGGTTTAAAGTTTGGAAAACCCCTGTCGGTTGTATTGGAGTGGGTATTTGTTGGGATCAATGGTTTCCTGAATGTGCGCGCATTATGGCTTTAGAAGGAGCTGATTTGCTTTTGTATCCTACAGCAATTGGTTCTGAGCCTCCTCAAGCTCATAGCTTGAACACAAAAAATATGTGGCAAATGTCAATGCTGGGTCATGCTATTCATAATTCTACTTATGTGGCAGCAGCAAACCGTGTTGGCAAAGAAGCAAACATGGATTTCTATGGCAGCTCTTTTGTCAGCAACTTTATGGGCGAGAAAATTGCTGAACTCGGCGAAAAGGAAGAGGGCGTTATTATCTCTCAGTTAAATTTTGATGAAGCACGTCAGTTTCGAGCTGGTATGGGATTTTTTCGGGATAGACGACCTGAACATTATCAAAGGCTTGTCTTGGAATAAGGCTTTTCATACAACAGATTAATCTGCAATCAACTCTCACTATTGTCGTTTAAAGACCACTCTCGCATGCCGTAGCTTCTTAATGCCTCAATTATGGCAGAGCGCTCTGAAACAATCATTTCTCGTTTACAAAATTTATAATCAAGGTATCCATGGTGATCATCGTACGGGTTGGAAATAGCAAGTCGAAATTGGGTTAGTGGGGCCGCACACACGCTAAGAAGGTCATCAAAACTTTCAATGCTCATTTGAGTGAAGTCAAAAGACAATTCGTGGCTGGGAATGTAAGGTAAGTTATGAGCTTGGGCCAAAGCTTTTGCTAAAGTGGTTTCGGTAACATAGTTGAGATCTAAGAGAACATCAGCTATAGAAAGTTTCCATTTTTCTGCAAAGTTACTTACAAAAATCCAGTCTGTTGTATCAATTTTTATATCTTCTTTTAAAATATTGAATAAGTTTTGTAAAACAATATCTTGATTTTTAATTGTCATGAAAGTATTTCTCATTTAAAAAATAGTATTCTGGATCAATTTTTATACTGTAAGGTGACAAGTGAAGTAAGCTTTCTTTAATTTTTAGTTCTACTTTACTTGCATTGACCTCATCATTGAGTTTTTTGAGTAACAGAGCGTAGTGATTCAAGATTACTGGATTGTTAGGTAGAAGTTTAAGAGCCTTATTTAACGAAAGCAATGCTTTCTCCAACTGTCCCTGTTGCATTTCTAGGTAACCAAGAGAATCATGATAATAAGGGTTTTCGGGTTCGCGAGCGAGGGAGCGAAGCAATAATTCTTTGGCTTTTTTTATGTTAATGTTTAGTTTTGCAAACGTATATCCTGCGGTATTCAAAATATCTGCATTATTGGGCCATTTTTTTAAAAGTTTGTTTAATTTTTTAACTATAAAAGAAGTTTTTTTTCTTTGGAACAGATAAATATCAAATTTTTTAAGTTCAGAATTTGGCGTATGGATAGAAGCAATGAGATTGAGCGCTTCATTGTACTTCTTAAAGACAATGAGTACAGAACTCATAAAATCTAAGTCAGCTTCGTTTTCATCTGACAAGGTTTGGAAGATTTTAAAGTACCTCTCAGCATTTCCCTTATCTTCGTTATCAATAAATATAAGTATTTTTTGTATCAATGCTTTTTTGTATAAATTACTATGCTTAGATATTTTATCGGTATAATAAATTGCATCGCGAAAGTTTCGAGCACCACGATAAGCTATAGCATTTATATAGTATACTTCATCTTCAGATATAGACAATTTCGTAAGTGTTGATTTATCTAGAAATTTTAGACGTTGAATTGCGCCATTGTAATTTCCGTTAAGAATAAGTAATTTTGCAATTTGAAAAGAAAAAATTTGTTTAATAGCCATATTGTCGTGAAGCTGACTTTCAATTTGAAGTAAAATTGATAAGGCTTCCTGTTCTTTATTTAACTTGATTAAAGAATCAATATAGTATTGTGCTGTAGTGAAATCAGCGTTATTTTTTTCAAATGCTGACTCAAAGTAGTTTTTTGCAGCTTCTTTGTGTCCTAATTCATCTTCTATTTTGCCAACTAAGTTTAAAATATCAATATTTTCTGGGTCATATTTTAATGCTTGTTTTGCATAAGGCAGTGCTTCAGTGGGTCTGTTTTTTAAGAATAGATATTGACTAAGTAGATAAGAAGCCTTGGGAGTATCTGGATTTTTATTTATAAAATTTACTAATATTTTTATGCTATTTTTATATTTTGATTGGGCATATAAAATCGCCAATGTTTCATTTGTTGGAAATAATTTAAAGTACTTATCTAAGAGTCTTGAAGATTCTTCGTTGTGCTTTAATAGGTGTTCTGTCTTTATGTAGTAAAGAGCAATATCTGGATTATTGGGAAATAAAACGCTTGATTTTGCAGCAATATTTCTTGCGGTCTCGATTTTTTGAAGCTGCATGCTAGTTTGAATTAGATTTAATGCAAGCATTACATTTGGTGAAAAATTAAAACATTCTTCATATATTTTTTGTGCATCTTGAATGTTATTTATTTTTTCTAATTCTTTTGCAACTAAAAAAGCCAAGTTTGCATCTTCTTCGGTAAAGTTACCATTGGAATAAGTTTTATGTATTTTATTTGCTAAAATGGCTAACGTTGATTTATTAACAACATTAGTTTTGATAATTATTTCTTTTTGCTTACTTGAATGGCATGAAATACATGCAAAAGACATGAGAACACTCAGGAGAATTGTTTTTGTGTATTTAACCATGAAGCTAAGCTTTCGTTATAATTTATTCTTGACAAAGTCAGCAAATTTATGGGGAATGCCATCAAATGAGCCGCTTGACATAAAAACAACAGTATCGCCATCCTGAACCGTATTTTGGAGGTGTGCTAACAACTCATCATTGTTCTCAAAATAACGACCTTTTTTCTCGTAAGGTTCCACCACTTCCTTGCCGTTGAGCTGTTCTTTTGAATCCATTCTCAAGTCTTGAGGAACTTTACCTAAGTAGAAAATATCCGCCTCAGCAAAACTTTTTGTGAGTTCGTTTTGTAAGACATTTCGCCTCATAGTGGCATTTCGAGGGTCAAAACAAACAATAAGCTGGCCAGGAAATTTACATACGTCAATATAATCTCGAAAGGCTTTGAGAGTTGTTTTTATGGCAGTGGGATGATGAGCAAAGTCATCAAAAACAGAAATTCCATGGGCACGAACGAGAAGTTCAAAACGTCTTTTAACGCCTTTGAATCCTTTCATTGCAGAAATAATTTTAGAAAGGAATAAATTATGATCTTTGATTTTTCCTTCAGATATCAGCATATAAGCTTGCAAAATAGCTAATGAGGCTATGGCATTTAAAGCATTATGATGACCAAATACCTCTAAAAAAAATTCGAACGGGGTATTCCAAGGTGTTATTCCTGAAATAATAGAACCGGTTTCTTTTGTGATGTGTTTTTTTAGAGTCCATGAAGGAAATAATGATTCTGTGGAAAAATTACAGGAAAAACCAATTATATTTCCTTTTGTTTCCTTTGCAATTTTCTGAACTCGCGGGTCATCAATATTTGCAATAATATAACCATTTTGTTTCTTAGTTAATTCGGCAAGCCGCATAAATTCAGCTTCTATTGCATCAATGTTCGGGTATATATCGGCGTGGTCGTATTCAATATTATTAATAAGTGTTATTTTGGGTTGGTAGTGAAGAAATTTAGGACCTTTATCAAAAAAAGCACTGTCATATTCGTCCCCTTCTAAAATAAAAAGATCTCGGTTTCTAAGAGAAAATCCCGATTTAAAATTTCCTGGGCTTCCTCCTACAAGAAATGAAGGTTCATGGCCAAGTTGCTCAAAAAGATATGTAACCAATG
>JAIXXU010000297.1 GCA_027490595.1 Pseudomonadota bacterium | reverse complement strand
TTGAGAGTTTAAACTATTTGTTTTTGTTGTGAATTTAAATGAAAGGCAATTTTATGATAAAAAATAATTATTCAAAGTCTACTTTTACGCATACCTCTGCCAAGGGAATTTTTAAGTCAGTAAAAAAAAGTGACCACAGACAAAATGACTATTCAAAAACAGTTCACAATGGCCAAAAAATAAGCGAGCTTGATGACGATCATCGAGTTCAAAATGCAATGGAGTTTTATACTCATTTGGCAAGTTTAATGGATCAAAACTCCGAAGCATGCTGCCAGACAATTGAGGCAAGAGCGCATGCCTTGAGCCAAGAAGAAGGTGGCGTTCACCATGCCTTTCTTAAGCAAGTTCAAGCTTTAAACTATCATGTGGCACGTTTACAAGAACTTGGTCACGATGCAATTGTGCCTGAGCAAAATGTTCACCAGTTTGTGGAAAAAGCTTCCAACCTAATGGCAAATACTGACAATCCTACTGAAGTAGCAACAAACGACGACCTCAGTGAGTATCAAGATGTTGTGAAACAGGGCCACCAGTTAACCGCAACAATCACTCAAAATGCTTCCATAAGCGCTTCAAAAGGAGATTTAAAGCCTGAGGCACATCCCTCTCTTGATGCTATTATGATGAGTATTTTTGATTCTTTAGCTATAGTGGGACAGCAGGCTTCTTTAAATTCTGAGAAAAACTACGCGAATAGACTTCAACAAAAAATCACAATGTTACAACAGTTGGTTGCACTTGCGACGCCAGTTTCAAATCTATTTGCTCAAGCTAAGGCTGAGGCAAACCAAATGAATGACAATGCCAACGCTATTTCGCCTGGTTGGGACTCTATGTTTTTGCCAAAAGCGAACAAACCAGACAAAGCTCCTGGATACAATTACAGTAACGGAGATGACCCTGTTGATCTTGCTACAGTTCTTCGATACCGTAACTTTGTAAATACCTCTTCTGTTGACAAAAATGTAAATGGAGATCCAGTTCCTGAAGCTGTAAGCCCTGAAACTGAAAAAAGGACTGACTTGCCAGGTGGGTTTACAGGATATAGTGGTGTTCAAAGTATTATGTTGCGCGTTTATTTCAGCAAAACTGACACTGGGAGTTCTGAACCTGACAACGAGTTTATCAAAAAGTATGCTGTTCAATTAAAAAAATCAGATGGAACACCTTTGGTGGGTGCCTATTACATGAGTCTTGATTCATTGACCGCAGCCCTAAAGGACCTTGGAAGCCAGCTTGAACCATATGTTGGGGCAAACATTGCAGATCAAAATCCTAACGCTTTTAGTCAAAGTTCCACACTCGAGGGCCTGCAACAGGCTATTCCTTCTATTCAGGATACCTTAAACTCAAAAGTATCAGGAAGTGCTCAAAATGTTTCCTTTATACAAAGCAATCTCGCGTCTTATCAGTCTTCATTCCAGTCTTATTTGAGCGGTGTTCTTAATGTAGCAAACAAACAATTTTCCTAATTTTTAAAGGGGCCCATGAACTACGACGTTGTTTACATTACAAAACAAGCCCTAATTCTATCACTACTTCTGTCTTTACCCGTGGTGTTGGTAGCATCTGGTGTAGGACTTTTGTTTAGTATTTTTCAGGCACTTACCCAGATCCAAGACCAAACATTGTCGTTTGCTATCAAGCTCGTGTTTGTCATTGGTGTGTTGTACATGACCACCGATTGGGCAGCCAGCAAGATTTACCAATACGCTCTTATGATATACAATAGTGTCATCTATCATATGTAACGAAAGCAAAACGAGATGAATGTTGTCACCATGGATCCGGTTCCCATTATTTTTTTTATGGGGTTCCTTTCTCTTTTTCCGATTATTTTTATTTTAACAACGTCGTTTATAAAAATTTCCACCGTTTGCTTTCTCACACGCGAGAGCTTAGGAGTTCAGCAAACACCGCCAAACATGGTTATCTACGGATTAAGTCTGATTCTATCCTTTTATGTAATGGGACCAATTTACAATCAATCTTATAAAGCCATTGCTGGTGATTTGGCACAAAATAAACCTATGGATTCTAAAGCTTTGATTGCAAATTTTGAAAAATCTAGCGCACCTCTAAAAACGTTTTTATTGAGACATTCTCCCGTAAGTGAACGTAACTTTTTTTACAAGTCTTTAAAGCAATATTGGACGCAAGATATGCTGGCTGATGTTCGTCCAGATGATTTTATTATCTTGGTTCCCTCTTTTGTTGTTTCTGAGTTAACACAGGCTTTTAAAATTGGATTTCTTATTTATCTTCCTTCTGTCATTATTGATATTATTGTATCTAATATATTGCTTGCGTTGGGTATGATGATGATGTCTCCAGTGACTATTTCTTTGCCTTTAAAATTACTACTTTTTATTTCAGTAGATGGGTGGTCTAGGCTAATCCATGTTTTACTCAATACCTATTAAGAGGTGACTTGTGCCGTTGCCCATAGATAAGTTTTTTAGCTTTCTCAAAAATCATAGTGAATTTACAATAGTTGTCGGAATTTTATTCGTTCTGGGAATGCTTATTATTCCCTTACCAACCGAAGTTCTTGATGCTTTTATTGCATTAAATGTTACCTTGTCTGTTATATTATTAATGGTTGTCATTTATATTATAAGCCCACTAGACTTGAGTTCTTTTCCAAGTATTTTACTTTTGCTTGCTCTTTTTCGAATTGGTATCACAATTTCTACTACACGTCTGATTTTATTGCAGGCTGATGCAGGTCGCATTGTAGAAACTTTTGGTAATTTCGTGGTGGGTGGTAATCTTGTTGTTGGTATGATTGTATTTTTAATCATTACAATCATCAACTTTATTGTGATCACCAAAGGTTCTGAGCGCGTGGCAGAAGTTTGCGCACGATTTTCATTGGATGGTTTGCCAGGAAAGCAAATGTCCATTGATGCCGACTTGCGTGCCGGTATTATTACCGCAGACCAAGCCTTTAAGCGCCGTAAAGTTTTGGAATTGGAAAGTCGTTTTCATGCCTCTATGGATGGTGCCTTAAAGTTTGTCAAAGGTGATTCCATCGCCAGCATTATTGATATCATTGTTAACTTAATTGGTGGTGTTGTTGTGGGTGTTTTTATTCACAGCATGCCTGTTGGAAATGCACTGAGCACCTATTCTATTTTAACTGTTGGTGATGGCCTTATTCAACAAATTCCGTCTTTGATTGTATCCGTAACAGCCGGTTTAATTGTGACTCGCGTGAGCGATGAACATGAGAAAAAAGATGCCCCGAATATGGGCCAATCTATTGTTAGCCAACTTTTGGCTATTCCTAAAGCGCTTTTTGCTGCATCTGGGGTTTTGGTCTTGTTATCATTTGTACCAGGGATGCCAAAAACAATTTTTAGTATTTTGTTTACCATTCTCACGATTGTTGCCAGTGCGATTGTTTGGAACAAGGGTCGTTCTCAAGTAAGTAAACAAAAAGAAATGGCAAAGGAACTAGCCCCTAAAGTTCTTGGAGAGGAG
>JAIXXU010000178.1 GCA_027490595.1 Pseudomonadota bacterium | reverse complement strand
TCAGGGGTAAATTCTACAAAGCGAACAAAGGCATTTATGGCTTGTAATTTATCAAGATCTTTAAACATGTAATTGAAAAATTCTGTCTTCTTGCTATTGGTGGGTGTCGCAAAAAAATTACCGTTACGCATAAAAATAAACTTAGAATAGGAATAAGAAGAGTCGAAGTGAAGTTCTAATGCTTGAAAAGAAATAGGAGTTATATTTTTTTCAGATCCCATAAAAGATATTTTTAAATCAAATAAATTCTCAGAACACAAAGAATAATTTTCTAAAGAAGAAAGAATAGTTTTTACCTGTTTTTTATTCTCGTCATTAGCCAGTAGTATGATATTAATTTTAGTGAGTTTCTTTTGAAGAGTTTCAAATTTTTGATCAAAGTTTAGGGAGGGATTTGATACTGTGATAAAGTAAAATTCATTCCCCTCAATAGACTCTATTTTTTCAAGCCTAACCTCGCCTTTGTCAATATATTCAAAAGTACGAGGTTTGTTTTTTTGAAGATTGTTGCCATCTGAATATGCAATGAAAGACTTCAGTTTCCCTTTTGGATTGTCAAAAATTACTTTTATAAATCCAGGCACAATATTTTTTTCGTTGTTTAAAAAAGCAATGATGGTGGTGTTGTCATCACTTTGTTTCATGAGTCTAAGATTTAGTTCTTTTTCAGAATCTGTGCTCAACAAAGTGCTTTGATTTTGAGTAAGATTTCTTATTTTATTTTCCAGTGCTTCTTGGAAATTGAATTTAAAGTTAAGGATATGCTCTGTTATTTCATGAAGAGTTTTGTTTTCAGCTCCTTTGCCCATGGAAATGTGGTTTAAAATTTCTGGGATGTCAGGCAATAATTGTGGAGGATTGTGGCACGGTACATATTCTTCAGATTTATGGTTACTGAAATTTTCATGAATTATTCTAAAGCTATTTGTATTGGAAGTATAATCAGATTGTGTTTTGTTTTTGCCAATGCCGCTGGAGTGAACGCATAGATGAAAAACACAGGCAAGAAGTTGACTCACAAACGTAGCCATGAACTCCTGCGATTTTTTTTGGTCCTGCAATTCAAATTGAATGCATAGTGTGAAATAGAGAGTAGAATAAATTTCATCAATTTTTGAAAAAACAGTGGTGCTTTTTTTTTCTTGAGAAAACATCATTCCAGCAATTTCATCCATGGCTTTGAGAATGTCTTGGCACATAAGTCGATTTAAAATATTTTCTTTTAGCAGTTTGACGATGTTATTTTTGATATGTTGTTTGTGCTGAGCTAAGGCTTGTTTTTTCTCTTCATAGTTTTCGACCTGGTTGGTGGGAATAGAGGTAGAAGAAGGAGTGGTTGTGGTTGTTGTTTCCTTTTTTTCTTCGTCTTCACTATCTAAATTGTATGGTTTATTCGTAGCGTTTTGAGTCCAACCGTATTTGTTCAAGTTTTCTAGTTCATGGCCTTGTGACTCTATCCTATTATTTTCAGGTTTCTTTTTTCTATCAGGGGAAGGAGGTCTGCTATAATAAGGTTTAGTGGAAGGCAGTGAGCTCATTGTTTTTGATTCCTTTGCTAGGAAGACTGAGAATGTAGTCGACTTTTAGCAAACCAAAAAAACAATGTAAATAGTTTTTTAGCTTATGGCATTACGTTAAAATAGCTTCTTATTTTTTTAAGACTGGGCTTGGATAGTTGCTATTTTTTCACCCATGCAAACCAAGGTTTCAAAACCAGCAAGAGAATTTTTCACGAGATCAGGATCGAATTGAACAGAATTAGGTTCAAAAAATAAGATGCACGTGCTGCCTCCAAACTTAAAAAATCCTTTTTCTTCTCCCTTAGTCACTTCAGTGGAAGGTTTGTGAGTTTGTACAATACTGCCAATAAATAAAGCTCCAACTTCCATAAGAACTACTTTTCCCATGACAGGAGAGTCAAGTTCTGTAATAGCTCGCTTATTCATGCAATATACTGGGATCTTGTGTTCTAGGGCAAAAGGGCTCACAGAATGCAACAAACCGGGAACTGATTTGGTAACTCCAACAACACCGCTAACGGGGAAATGAAAACGATGGTAGTCGGCAGGACACAGTCGAAGCACAGCACACGATCCATTGCGAAAGCGGTTAGCAAGGTTATGATTTTCGTGAAAAAGATCTCTTAACTTCAAAGAGGCCCACTTTACATAACTCAGAGTGCTGTCCTCTAATTTAGGAAACACAAGAAGGCGGCCATCACTGGGTGAGATTATGCTCAGAGGATTGTTATCGATCGGTCTAGCGTCTGGTTTTAATTTTCTGGCAAAAAATTCATTGAAAGAGTTGTATTCTGATACGTCTTTTTCGCATTCCTGCTCAGAAATTTCCATGGTTTTTATAAATTCGGGTATTTTATGCTTACTTGCTTGAGAGTCGTTGAAAGCGCCATAAACGTTACTTAAAAATTTGCGAGTGAGCAGTTTTTCTGTAACTTGTGCCATCCATGCTTTGCCATAAAAAAGTTTCATAGCATCTTCGCCATATATTTTTTCTATGAATTTTTCACCTGTTTTTCTATTGATGACCTCAATTTTTTTTGATTTTTCTATGCCAAGAGCATTTTTTATTTTATGAAACACAAACTTCCCTTTCCACAATTTGACCACCGTGAGCTCCGCTTTCAGGTCCCATCTTCAAGAGTTGGTCGGCGAATTTTTCAAACAAGTGATGGTGTTCAATCACAACAAATGTATGACCATCCCTTTTCAAACGCAATAAACATAAGAGTAATTGGCTTACATCTTTTTCAGAAAGCCCCCGAGTGGGTTCATCAAGTAAGCATATTATTTTTTGTGAAGATTTACTTAAGGCTGCACAAATACGAAGCCGTTGAGCTTCTCCACCTGAGAGTGAAGACGTGGGCAGCCCTAACGGGATATGTCCAAGTCCTAACTGGCAGGCTAAATGCAATGGTTTACCGAAGCCTTTTTCACGTCCCAGGTGTTCTAAGCAATATTGCATGGGAGAACTTAACCATTCATAAATGGTTTTGCCTTTCCATGTCACTTCAAGAACATAGGGCATATAGCGAGTACCCTGGCATTCTGGGCAGATTTTTTCAACTTGCCCTAAGAAAAATAAGTCGTCTTCAACAATCCCTTGTCCTCTGCAGTTTTCGCAGCCACCTGCACCATTAAATGAAAAATCAGAAGGCTCAAGTTTTGTTTGTGTGGATTTTTCGAGTGGGGCGGGGTCTGTTGGGGGGGGGGGGG
>JAIXXU010000206.1 GCA_027490595.1 Pseudomonadota bacterium | reverse complement strand
TCCTGTAAAAGTATCTGAATTTCTACCCGTAATTCAAGGTAAAGACGTTTTTCGCATTCCTTTTCCTGCCTATGTGAGTGTGCCCTATAAATCTCGGTACGCAGATATCATGGTTGATCATAAATTTAAAACAAGAACAATTGTAATGGAAAATATAGGCAAAATGGCTGAAGACGCCCTATCCCAAAGACGCCTGGCAGACATTACACGTGCTACAAGCAGAGTTTTCCTGAGGAAACAATTAGCAGCTCAAGCAGCAGGCAAAGATAATAACGGTATTCTAGCCGTTACAAATTTTTTAAATAATATAATAGAGGTTGCTGACACCAGGAGTTGGACATCATTGCCTGACAATATTCAAGTGGCAAGACTTTGGGTTACACCAAATATTACTCATAAAATTCAAATTATTCCAGAAGGTCAAACAGAACCAATAGCTTTAGATATAAATTTAACTGCGGGACAAAAAAAATTCTTTCGATTTAGGACTTTTCATTAATGAAAACGCAAAATGAAATTCAGTCCTGGAAAATGTGGTCCAAACAATGCTGTCTTTTTCCAGGACAATTTGCCACTATTATTTTACTTATTTTGATTTACGTTCCATTTTCCCTTCTGCTTGTTGTTATTGTCCCCTATTTTATTCAAGCTTTGAATAGTAATCCAACAGATATTTCGTGGTCGCAACTCTTGGGGAATCAGCTAGCACTCATCATTTCACCCCTGGTAAAGGATACGTCTTTCCAACAGGGAATTTCTTTGTCATTTCAGGAAAAATATTTTGCATTTTTTTTTTTTTTTTTTGCTCTTATTTATTCAATTACAAATTATCTTAGCGACTCTTTACTTCGTGATTACGGAGAAAAAATCGCAAAACACTACCGCTTTCTTATTGCAAAGAAATATTTAAGTTACACGTTTTACAGTGCCATTCACGTAAACCCTGGCCTTCTCTCAGCTATGGTTGGCGAAGACATTCGGGAAGCTCAACAATCTTTCACCCGACTTTTAAGCAGCTTATTCAAAGACGGCCTTACTTGCATCATTTATTTGGGATGGCTTATTTTACTTGATGTTCAGCTCTTTTTTTTACTTTTAGCTATACTTATTCCTGCAGCTATTGTTCTTCGCATTACAGGAAAAATATTAAAAAAACTATCTAGGGAAGGCCTTGAATTTGAAAGTGAACTACTCAGTAGTTTGCTTGAACGCATGAGAGGCTGGCAAACAATCCAAGTATTCCAAGCAGTAGAATTTGAAATTAAAAAATTTGATCACATAAATAGCAAAATTTATAACGTTTGGAGAAGAGCAACACGCGCCAGAGCGTTAGGAACTCCACTCGTAGAATGGCTTGGAATTATTGCGGGATGCTTTATTTTTGTCACAGCCTTAAGACGAATTTCAGACGGACTTCTCAGTAGCCATATTTTAATTGCATTCATGGTAACTGTAGGATTTTTGTCTGACAAATTAAACCGCATGGCAAACCAGCTAAATTCATCCCGAAAAGGCACTGATTCACTGCATCGCATTCTCAGATTTTTACAAGCCAAAGCCCCCTCTCGTTGCTCTCAGCCCCTTTCACTTGAAACTAATTTTACCCTGAAATCAATTGTTCTTGATAATGTCGGTATTGGTTACCAGACGAATAACCCTTTAAATACAAACATAAACATGTCAATAAAACCTGGTGATTTTATTGCCATTGTAGGACCCTCCGGCGTAGGCAAAAGCACATTGATGAAAACCCTTCTTGGACTTCAAAAAACTTTGCAAGGGCACATTTTTTTGAATGGCGTTATTATGGACGAAAATTCTCTTGATAGAATTTCTTCTTCGATTGGTTTTATTCCTCAAGATCCTTTTTTATTTACCGGCACAATATGGGAAAATATTGTATATCCTCAAAAACCTTCGTGGGAAAACAAAGAGACGCAAAAAGAAATCTTAAATGCCCTTGCACTTGGTCAACTGAACAAAAATCCCCAAGATGATATCCAAGGTCTTTCTGGAGGAGAAAAGCAACGCCTTATGTTTGCCAGATTATTTTTTCACAAACCTAAACTCATTTTTATTGATGAAGGCACAAGTGCGCTAGATCTTGCCAACGAGCAAAAAGTCTTAGAAAACGTGAAAACCATTCTGCACGAAGCGGCAATCATAGCCATTGCTCACAGACCCTTTGTGAAATCTATGGCCACACAAATTGTTGATTTATCAAAATTTAAATAGAGACTTTGGAAACAGCTCTCCCATTCACTATGGTATTTCAGAGAGCAGATTCAATGGCAATTCGAGCTTGATCACGAAGCTCCTCAGGGGTCTTGCCCACAGGAGATAACTCAGGATGAATATGAATGAGAATTTTACTTTTTTGGGGCACAATAGCCCCCTTGGGTAACATTTCTGTGCAACCTGAAAGGGTAATAGGAACAATAGGAACATGAAGAGTCAGCGCCAACCGAAATGCACCCATTTTAAATTCTCTAAGATTACCATCTATACTTCTTGTCCCCTCTGGAAAAAAAAGAACCGAAGTCCCATTTTTCAAACACTGCGCACATTTTACAACGCTTCTCTCTTGACTAAATTTACTTCCTCTTTTTACAGAAACATAACCAATTAAACTCATAGCCCAACCAAACAACGGAATCAAAAAAAGAGAATGTTTGGCTAACCATCGAAATCTTGTTTTAAGGGCATAAATAACAATGATATCAGCCTGACTTTGATGATTGACAACATAAATGACTGCCTTACTTTTTTTTGGCAAATTCTCGCGACCTTTGATT
>JAIXXU010000016.1 GCA_027490595.1 Pseudomonadota bacterium | reverse complement strand
TACTTCAAGAAAAAAAATAAAAGAAAAAGAGAACAAACAAAACGAACAAAGCAAGTTTAGCTCATTGATTTCTGATTTCTCAACTTTGGTAGAACGCAATCAGCAAAACAGAGAAAAACTTCGCAAAGAACGCCAAAAAGCCAACAAACAAGTAATGAAATCCTATAAAATCAAGTAGATTAATTGTTCTAAAAAGCTTTTTGGGAGGTTCTATGCCTGAATCTAGAGGAACTGTTTTGAACTTTCAAGAATTCAAATTACGGAAGCAAGAATCATTAAAAACTGGTGATTTCGAAAGTAATTACCACCCCGTAATTGAACGCGAAACTCACAATGTCGACATGGATTTACACATCAAAAATATAAAAAACAGCATTCATCGCATCAATTCCTTGATAGCTGAACTAAAGTCATTAAAACAAGATAACGAATTGCAATAAATTATCGTCATCTTTGTTGACCCACTTCTTGCCAAAACTTCTTCACTCATCTACTTTACACTTAGAAAAATAAAACAATGATCTAATTTAGGAGTCACTGATGAGCTCAGTTCCTTTTTATGCTAAGAGATTTATATCTGGCATAACATTCAATGAAGCACTCACAACAATTCAAGAATTAAATTCCAAACAGATTTCAGTAACGGTTGACGTCCTTGGTGAAAACATCACAAAACTTGAACAAACTCAAAAATATACGCAGGAATACATTTCTGTCATCAATAAAATAAAAGCAGAAAATCTTGACTGCTATGTTTCTATAAAGTTGACAATGCTTGGCTTAGATATTGATGAGACTATCTGTTATGAAAATCTTTCCAAAATTTTGAACCTAGCCGATCAAAACCAATGCCGAGTTGCACTGGATATGGAGGGAACAAAATACACAGAAAAAACTATTGCAATGTATGAAAGATCTGCAAAAGAATTCAAAAGCCCAGAAATTGTTTTACAAGCCTACTTACACCGAACAGCCGAAGATATAGAACGGGTATTAAAATCTAATGGTCGTCTTCGTCTTTGTAAGGGAGCTTACAAAGAAACAATTAAGGTAGCCTATCAAGATAAAGAAGAAATTCGTAAAAAATATATAAATTATATCGAAAAACTATTACTTCAAGGGCAAAGAGTTTGTATTGCAACACACGACGACATTATTATTGATCACTGCATGCGCTTTATCAAAGAAAACAATATTCCACTTGATCGCTATGAATTTCAAATGCTATTTGGAATGAGAAAAAAAACCTGGGAAAAAATTAGAAACCAAGGACATAACATGACAATTTATGTTCCATACGGAGAAGACTGGAAATTATATTACGCAAGACGACTTGCAGAACGTAAAGAAAATGTATTTTTTGTTTTAAAAAACCTTTTCCGCTCCTAACGTTTTTTTACAAAGGATTTTTTTCATGTCTCAATCCAGTATTGAAAAACCTTGGATAAACCATTATAAAAATGGAATAAACCATACTATTCCGCCTATACCATACAAAAGCATTCCACACATGGTGAATTTAATTTGCCAAAAATGGAGTTCAAATGTAGCTTATTCTCTTTTACTCCCCAATGGTTTTTATAGTAATTTAACCTTCAAACAAATCGATGAACTGTCTGACCATTTTGCGATATACTTGCGAGAGATTTGCCAACTAAAAAAAGGGCAAACTGTTGTTTTGCAGCTTCCAAACTGCTTGGCTTATCCCATTGCAACCTTTGGTGTGCTGAAAGCAGGAGGCGTGATCGTTAATACAAATCCACTCTATTCCATAAAAGAGATGGAGCACCAGTATGCAGATTGTCAGGCAGAAATTGTCGTGATAATGGATTTATTTGCAGATAAAATTACAGAAAAATTTTTAAAAGAAACAAAAATTAAGCAGGTCATCAAAGTAAGTGTGGCTGATTTTTTTCCATTTTTTAAAAGAATACTTGTAAAGAGTGTTTTAAAATATATAAAAAAACAAGTTCCAAAATGCGAGGTGAATACAACAAGTTTTGTAGACACGATTTCGTTTGGCAAGAAGCTCAAAAAAGAAAAAGAAATTAATACTGAAAAATACTGGATTGACATTACCTTAGATGATCTTTTTGCTCTTCAATACACAGGTGGAACAACAGGGGTTAGCAAAGGAGCTATGCTAACTCACAAAAATATGCTTTCAAATTTATTTCAAGTCATTGAGTTAGGAAAAAACCACCTAGAAGAAGGAAAAGATACTATATTAACAGCGCTTCCCTTGTATCATATTTTTGCTTTTACAGTTAATTTTATGACCTTTTTTCATGCTGGATGTCATAACATTCTAGTTCCAAATCCAAGACCTCTGACAAATTTAAAAAAAGCGTTTGAGCATTTCCAAATAACTTGGCTTACAGGCGTGAATACATTATTTAATGGATTATTGCGTGAAAATTGGTTTATCAACACAAAGAAAATGCTTAAAATGTCTATCGGTGGTGGCGCAGCCATTCACGGAGCAGTTATTGAGGAATGGCATCATATTGTTGGTTCACCACTGATTGAAGGCTATGGCCTCACAGAAACATCCCCACTTGTTTGCGTAAACCCACTAGAAAAAGGACTCGCAAAAAATGGAACTATTGGCATTCCTGTTCCTGGAACTACAGTAGCCATACTCGATGACAATGGCACCGAATTATCCCTTGGTGAACGAGGGGAAATTGCTGTGAAAGGTCCTCAAGTTATGAAGGGATACTGGCGCCACACCGAAGACACAAATCTGATTTTCAAGAACGGATGGTTGCTCACTGGCGATATTGGAGTTATGGATAACGACGGATATATTAAAATTGTAGACAGAAAGAAAGATATGATTCTTGTCAGCGGTTTTAATGTTTATCCAAACGAAGTGGAAGACTGTATTGCAAAACTCTCAGGAATTAAAGAGGTCGCCGTAATTGGTGCACCAAGCGAAAAAACCGGTGAGTTCGTAAAAGCGTTTATTGTCAAAGATGATCAGACCATCACTGATAAAGAAATTCTTGAACATTGCAAAAAACATCTCACGCACTACAAATTACCGCGACTCATCGTATTTTGCTCAGAGCTTCCTAAGTCTCCCATTGGAAAAATCCTAAGGAAAGAACTAAGGAAGCTTTCGTCATAAAGGGTCTTTTCATGGGTTTTCAAAAACGGGTTGGTACAATTGGTATTTTATTGTCTTCTATTAGCGCAATGGTTGGCTCCGGCTGGCTTTTTAGTTCGCTTTATGCAGCACAAATGGCTGGGCCCGCAGCTATTATTTCCTGGTTACTCGCTGGCATTTTTGTCATGATTATTGCTCTGACATTTGCTGAAGTAGGTTCCCTTTTTCCCATAGCTGGCGGTATTGCTAATTATTCCTTTTTCACACATGGCAAATTTGTTGGTTTTCTTATGGGATGGGTATCATGGCTTTCTTTTGTCATGCTTGCACCAGTTGAAGTACAAGCCGCACTCCAATACGCAACCAACTTCTTTCCTTGGCTCACCGACCACCACCATCTTACACTTTACGGCTATATTGCAGCTACAGTTGTGATGTTTATGATGGTCGTTATTAATTTAGTTGGTATGGGAATTACTGCAAAAGCAAACAATATTTTTAGTATTTGGAAGCTGATTATACCAGGAATTGCAGTATTGACTTATCTGATGTACTCACCCAGCCTTCACAACTTGGGCTTAGAATCCTTTTCTAAATTCGCACCTCATGGCCTTCATGGAATAGTGCAAGCCCTTGCCGTTGCCGGTGTTGTATTCTCTTTTAATGGTTTTCAGGTAGCCATTCTCCTAGCTTCCGAAACAAAAAACCCACAAAAAAGTATCCCTAGAGCACTCATTGGCTCCATTTTAATTGGCATCGTTATTTACGGTATGCTCCAGTTCTCTTTTATTCTAGCCATTCCTTCAAATATAGTTGCACAAGGTTGGAGTCATCTTGCTTTTCCTGGAGACGCAGGCCCACTCGCCGGTTTAGCCGCCGTGCTAGGCGCATCAGCAATAGCATCATTATTGTATATTGATGCCGTAATTGCTCCTACGGGCGCAGGGCTAGTATATGTAACATCAACATCTAGAATTTTATATGGATTGGCTCGAAACGGATACCTTCCACAATCTGTGGCCGGACTAAACAAAAGTGGCATCCCAGTGAAAGCAATTTGGATCAATTTTATTGTTGGCATGTTTGCTTTTTTACCATTCCCTGGATGGCAATCGATGGTTGCTTTTTTATCTTCAATTATGGTTGCAACTTACGCTATTGTGCCAATTTGTCTTGTGAGCCTTAGAAATCAACATCCTGAGCTGAAGCGCCCTTTTCATCTACCATTTGGAAAATTTATTAGTTTTTTAGCCTTATATCTTTGCAATATCATGCTGTTTTGGACAGGCTTTGATGTACTCTACAAACTTTTTTTGTGCATGATTGCTGGTATGATCGCATATTCTGTTACCTTTATGAAAAAGCACAAGCGTAAGTTTTTGGGAGAAGAACTAAAAAAAGTCCTCTGGATAATTTGGTATTTTGGAGGTATTTCTATCATTAGCTTGTTTGGTTCATTTGGTGGAGGACTAAATCTTTATCGCTATCACCTAGAATACATTTTGGTAGCAGCTTTTAGCTTTGTTATACTTAAAATGTCTAACTCAAGCGCTTTGCCATCCAAAGAAAGTCATGCAAATATTCTCTCCATAGTTGAACCCAATCATATGAGCCAATCATGAAAAAAAACAAAATGTTTCGATTATCTTCCGTATTTATTGTTTCTTTATTCAACCTTTCCTCTTTTGCTCTGCAAAATAATCCTCAAATTTCTTTGCCACACCCAAATGATTTATTGCAAAAACGTCCATCAAATTTTCAAACTAATGTGAGTCCCAAAAAGATTCCTACCAAAAAGAAATTAGAAAGAAAAATAAATTTTATTGCAGAAATCAATCCTCTTTTGTTGGTAAATCAAGGGATAGGATTAAACACTGAACTTTTGGTTGCAGAACACGTTTCCATTGGCTCTAATTTTGAAGGATACGTTCAAACACCCTATTCTTTAAATGGTGTGAATGCCGAAAGATATATGTGGAATATTTCCCCATTTGTTCGTTTCTACCCTTTGTCAAACTTACAACGCGGTTTTTTTGCGGGAATGAAACTTAACTTCTTTCACTCTGAAGCTAAAATCAGCGACAACTCTGCTTGGGCTACCCAAACTAACTTCTTTTTAGCTCCTTCTGTTCATGCAGGATATAGATTTGTAAATAAACAAGGCTTTACAGTTTCTGGTTTTGCAGGTGTAGGCTGGAAATTAGGAACAGACAATCGCTTTCCAGACGATGCTATTCCTGAACAAAAGAAAAACAATCAAAGCTGGCTTGACGCGCAAAAATTATTGAACAGACGAACAAACTCAGCACTGTACGATTTTGGTTTAACCATTGGTTATTTATTTTAATGTAATTTCGTAATGTGTGAAATAGTTTAACAATCATCATATTTTATTTGTTTTTTTGAATGTTTTCTTTTACCCAGGCCATAACTTTTTTTCAAAAGCGAGAACAACTATGCAACCTGTAAGCTCTAGTTCATCCTCTTCAAATTCATCCTCAAGCAATAGCACAACGATTTCTCCAAACATAAATTTAACCAAAGCAGAGTCAGGTTCACCTTATGGCTTTGAAAGTTTATCTGAAAAGAGTGTCACCACAACAAAACAAGCTGTAAGCAATTACTGCCAAATAATAGGCCTAGATCATCAATTTTCTGAAGAAGCTCTCATCCACCTATCTTGGTATCAAAACAACTCTGTTGTGACATCAGAATCAGTGAATTCTGATTTAAGCATCAACTATGAAGCACAAAGAAGCCTTGTGCGGTTGCAATGCTTCAAGCTCCTTTGCAGCGGAGATGACAAATCATACGAGCACTTTGTAAATCTTCAGCCAGAAAATAATAAACTTAAAAGAAATAGCTTTAAAAAATTATCTTCAATAATTGCTTCCCAACCAAACTTTGTAAAGGAGGCAACTGAAGCCTCTTGTTATTTGACAATTGGGGATGAAGTTAAAAAAAAATTAGACCAAAGCAAAATCTTTAACTATCCTTCAGACAGCGAACAATTTTTAACTTATGTGATGGAAAACTATCCCGAAGTATTCCCTATTTACAATTCAATACATGACAGCTCAGCAAAAACCCTTTTAAGACATGACTTGTTTCCTGAAAACACTCATTTTAGACACATGTTATATACCGAAGGTGGATTTAACATGTTCAATAACCTTGTTCAGAAAATTCAAAATCGTCAAATAAATAAAAATAAATTAGATTCCTGGATTTGCAGATGGATTGTAAATATTGCGGGATTTAAAGCCGTTGAAAAAGGAGAAAAAATACAACGTACTAAAATGCATGGTTCTGTATTTTTAATGGAAGATCATGCCCAAGCTATGTTTATTCTAATTGAATTATTATATAAAAATTTATCTAACAAAAATTCAGATTCAAAATTTTTACTAGAATCATATTTGCAAGAAATTGCTAAAGTTATTGATACTGAAAAAAGTCTTTATTTGACTCATCTGTCATGTCTTATGAAAAAATTTACAAAAGAAGATGCGGCTAGCCTTAAAGAAATTTATTTTGCGTTCTCTGAAGAAGAACAAAAATACTTCGAAACTAGCTACGAGTCATTTTTAAAAACTACGAAAGAAACACCTACCTTTGAACCCAGTATTTTTGCGAATCTTGAAGTGTTAAGAGCAACTCAAGCAGATGAACTTGCACTTTCATTGGAAAAAACAGTAAGAATTTACCTTATGATTACAGATCATGTGAATAAAAAATACTCACTCAATTTTCTTGAAAACGAAAAAATACAGCAAAGACCAATTTGTTACCGAAAAATTGCAGATTTAAATACTTTAAAACAAATAGTATTATATTATAACAAGCATGGGATAGTCCCAGATTTGATATTTAACCCTGAACAAAATGTGATTTTATCTGGAATGAATTCTTAGTTTTTTCAAGCATAGTTCATTATATTTTTCATTGGAACTCTCCCATTATAACCCATCCTTATAGATCTTATAATATTAACATGTTTTACTTAAAAGAATTA
>JAIXXU010000003.1 GCA_027490595.1 Pseudomonadota bacterium | reverse complement strand
CCCCCCTGCACCAGATACCTGATTGAGGCCAGATCCTCCTCCAATCATCACTCGCCCGCCACTTTGATTAGGCCCAGTTGTATTTCCGGCAAGAAGGAACTTATAAAAGTTTTTGCTCAGAGTATTATGGTTATTCAAGGGAATAGTCTCAAAAATATCTAAATTATTGTTCTGAATTTTTTCTTCAAAGCTTTCTATTTTTCTTAAACATTCACGTTGAACATCTCTTTCAGCGTCAGTTTTTGTTTCTTTGTTACTTACTTGCTGTTTAACATTATTTACAAAGTTAAGAAGCTCTTGCTGTTCTGAACTCGCAGTGATCTGGCTTGTTTGAAAGAGTGCTGAGGTACTTTGTGTAGTTGATGTTTCAACCGAACGTTTAGTTAAACTTGCAGAGCCATACCCAGAATTACGTCTAGCACTTGCGTTTGTTGTTATGTTTCGTGTTCCTACTGGACTTGGCATACAAAACTCCTTTATTGAAAATATTCTATTTATAGCTAACGATTATCAACGTACTTTTGAACTCTTAGCAAATAGTGAAGAAACTAAAGAGCCCCATTTGCAATAGTGACATACCAGATTTTAGTTTGATGTCCACGTGTTTTTTCAAATGAGTGGTTCAGAAGATTGCAAACCTTTTAAATTATTTGTCATTTTACTTAATGCGTATTCTTGCTTTCATCCAGAATAACTATAGCAGTCCTGGCTACGGTTTCAGGTTGAAGGCCATTGAGACACTGATGGTGGGATAAGGGGCATGTGGTTTGGCCATGGGGTGAGCACGGTTGGCAAGCGAGGGGTTTCTCCTCAAGATGGTTGTCAGCAAACGTTAATGAAACACTACACTGTGAGGATGGAGCAAAACCAAAAGAAGGAGAGGTGGGTCCAAAAAGTGTAATCGTGGGTATGTTAAAGGCTCCTGCAAAATGAGTAGGAGAAGAATCATTGCAAATAACCATCTTGGAAAAAGAAATAAAAATCGCAAATTCGAATAAATTTAGTTGACCTGAAAGGTTGATGACTCTGTTTAATTTATTTGGGCATATTTTAGAGAGTTCTTGCACGCAGTCTTCTACATCTTTGCTGTCAGCTGGGCCGCCAGTTAAAACACAAAAAAGTGATGGCTTTTGATTTAGCAAAAGGGATATTGTGCGAGCCCAATTTTTATTTGGGTATTTTTTTGTGGCCCATACAGAACTTACAGCAATGATAGCAAAATTCTCTAGAATGCTTTGGCCTGATATTGTTGTTTTTTCGTCCGAGGCAAAGAATTTTTTAGCATAAAAATTTCTCTTAAAATTTTCAAACTCTTCTGCTGCAAAAGAAAATAAAGGTCGTTTTAAATTGATACAACTCTTTATAATACTTTCTTGAGTTTTTAGGGGCGCTAAAAACTCAAGAAGCCTCAAGCATTCATGTACCTCTTTTTTATAGGGCACCGTTTTTTTAAATAAAAAGCTTAAACTTGCCTCGTTGTAACCAATGGTGCTGGGGACTCCAGAAAAAAATGCGCACAAGGAAGACGTTGACGAACGATGTGGCACAAGAAGCACATCAAGATTTTGCTCTTTAATTAGTTTTGCTGTTTTTTTAATTTGAATTAATTTTGAGAGTCCTTTTCCCTTGTCGATACAGATAGATTTTTCAACTCGTTTATCTTTTAGAAACAAAGGTATAGAATGACTTTTGGTAAAATAAACTAGGCTATGGCCTGCCAAGGAAAGGCCTTCAACAAGAAGGCTTGAGAGTACAATGTCTCCGACAAATGCGGTATGAAATATGCCCACCTTCAATTTTATTTTCTCCTATTACTCATTTATATGAGGTTTTACTATGAAAATGGAGACCGATGTCAACCGTTTCCGGAAGATAGTTCGAGGAAAAATCAAAGAAAATTTAAAAAAATTCATCTCCTCAGGGGAGCTTATTGGCAGGCAAGGGAAAAAGATTATTTCTATCCCTCTTCCTCGCATTGATCTTCCTCATTTTCAGTTTGGAAGTAACCCACAAAGAGGTCTTGGGCAAGGGGAAGGAAATTTGGGTGAGCCCATTGACCAAGGCGAATCCCAGACTGGCCCCAACCAAGGAAAAGCTAGTGACAAACCTGGACAGCATGCCCTCGAAGTTGAGGTATCACTAGAAGAGCTTGGTGACATTTTAGGAGATGAGTTGGGTCTTCCTCGCATTGATAACAAGGGCAAAAAAAACATTTCTCAAAAAAAATATAAGTACCAAGGTTTGCTTCGCAATGGACCAGAAAGTCTTAAGAATTTCAAAAGAACTTTCAAAGAAGCCTTGAAAAGGCAGATTGGTATGGGAGATTATTCTTCTTCTAATCCTATTGTCATTCCCATCAAAGAGGACAAGAGATACAGGTCATTTAAAGTCGAAGATCGTCCTGAGGCAAGCGCTGTTATCATTTATATGATGGATGTTTCTGGTTCCATGGGAGAAGAACAAAAGGAGTTGGTTCGTCTGACTGCATTTTGGCTAAATACTTGGCTCAAACTAAATTATGACAATTTAGAAACCGTATTTATTGTTCACGACGCGGCGGCTCGAGAAGTAGATGAAAATACCTTTTATCATACCAAAGAATCCGGGGGTACTTTAATCAGTAGTGCGTTTAAATTATGCGAAAAAATAATCAATGAAAAATATCCTGCCTCAGAGTGGAACATTTATTTATTTCACTTTTCAGATGGAGATAATTGGAGTGGCAGTGATACGTCTGACTCATTTCATATTTTAGACACTGTCTTGTTACCTTCTTGTAATATGTTTGCTTATGGTCAAGTAGAAAGCCGTTATGGCAGTGGACAGTTTTTAAAAGATTTAAACAAACATTATGGGGATGATAATGAAAAAATCATAACCCATTCCATAAAAAATAAAGAGGGAATTATGGATGCTCTTAAAGTTTTTTTGGGGAAAGGAAAGTAGGTATGGCACTAGATTCCCGATTAACAAGCGAGTTAACTCCTGAATTAAAAGACATCGTACAAGAAATTGAAGCTCATGCTCGAAACTGTGGGCTAGACTTTTTTCCTACAATATTCGAAATGGTTGATTATGAACAAATGAGTGAAATAGCAGCTTATGGAGGTTTCCCAACAAGATATCCCCATTGGCGTTTTGGAATGGAGTATGAAAATATATCAAAGAGTTATGAATATGGATTGTCACTTATTTACGAAATGGTGATTAACAATAATCCTTGTTATGCCTATTTGTTAAGAAGTAATTCATTGGTCGATCAAAAAACTGTGATTTCTCATGTTTATGGGCATTGTGATTTTTTTAAAAATAATTACTGTTTTTCTTTTTCAAATAGAAAAATGTTAGATGAAATGGCTAATCATGGCAGCCGAATAAGACGTTATATTGAGGAGATAGGTCATGATGAAGTTGAAAATTTTATAGATGTTTGTTTGTCTTTGGAGAATCTTATTGATCAGCATGGTGCTTACATAAAGCGAGAAGAAACCGTAAAATTGAGAACATCAACTTTTGACGATGACCTCTCAAAATTACAAAATACAGTGTTGCCAAAGTTGCCTTCTCACCGCAGCTATATGGAAGAATTTATCAATCCAGACATATATTTAAAAGAACAAAAAAAGAAAATACAAAAAGAACGAGAACGAGAAAAATCTTTTCCAGAAAATCCTGTGCGTGACGTTCTAAAGTTTTTGCTAGATCATGCTCCTCTAAACTCATGGCAACGAGATGTACTTACTATTATTAGACAAGAGGCCTACTATTATGCTCCCCAGGGTCAAACAAAAATTATGAACGAGGGCTGGGCTGTTTATTGGCACTCAAAAATTATGACTGAAATGATGCTCAAAGATCATGAGGTGGTTGATTATTGTGATCACTATGCTGGTATTGTGCAAATGAGTTCGCAAAAATTAAATCCATATAAAATTGGAGTTGAGTTGGTTAGGCATATTGAAAAACGATGGAATCGTGGTCAGTTTGGAGTGGAGTATTTTAGGTGTGATGATCCTTCTGTGCGACAACAATGGGACAGTAAACAAAACAAAGGGCGTGAAAAAATATTTGAAGTTCGAAAGCTTCACAATGACATAACGTTTATTGATGAGTTTTTTGATGAAGATTTTTGTGATGAGGCTAGGTTATTTACGTGGGCCCAAGACAAGCGAACAGGTAAGACTGTCATTGAGAATCGTGATTTTCTTTCTATTAAAAAACAGATGCTGGATGCATTGACAAATTTTGGGCAGCCTATTGTGGATGTCGTTGATGGAAATTTTAAAAACAGAGGCGAGCTTTTACTAGAGCACAAACATCTTGGTAAAGATTTAAAAATTGACTGGGCAAGTGAATGTTTAAAAAATATTTATCTGATTTGGTCTAGGCCAGTGAGTATTAGAACAGTGCTCGAAGCAGAAACAAGATTGCTAAGTTTTGACGGAGTGCAAACAAAAATTGCAAAGGATTAGGTGCGTAAAGCTTTCACGCAGTGGCATTATTCTTTGCGTGTTCTTCTAGTGCTTTCACAATTTTCTCTAATTTTTCAATATGTTCTCCAAAAAAACTATATGCTTGAATGGCAAGATTGTAAAAAAATGATCCACCTGGGCTAATAGAAATAAACATTTTTGATATTTTATCAAACTTTTTCTTCACAAATAAATCAAGTTTGATGATTTCTAAAAGTTCATCTGTAGCTTCATTGGGCTCATACTTGATTATTCTGGTATTGTTTTCTGTTGTGTCTATGACATTTTCTTTTATAAAAGAAACATATGAATCACAGGAATTTTTTGCAATTTTAGTGACATCATTTTTCATAGTGTAAAGAAATGATATATTTTTAAAACCACTATCTTTGACAGCTTTCTCAATTTGAACTTGAATATCTAGTGAATCCATTTCTTTTTTATTTATAGTGTGTTTAGTTTTTTGTTGTTTGATGAGCAAGTCTACTAATTTATAGGAGACATATTTTTCATTGAATTGATTTTGAATAGATTCCAATTTTTCTTTGTATTTTTGAAAAAAAGTGCCAGTAATAGTCATGAGTTTTGAATTAAGATTTACAATACTATCTTTGTTTTTTATTTCGACTTTTTTATTTTGTTTTTCAAATTGTTCGTAAAGTGCGTCGACATTAAGTTTTTCTACTTCATTTCTAAAATCAGTGCGCAATTGTTCCAAACCGTAGGGATCATATTTTTGGCCATGTTCGTAACCGTGAAGTGGGAATGTTTCTAGAAAATCCTGATTCACGGGCTCGTGCGCATTGCTGGGAGTGGGCAAACAGGTTTCTTCATCTTTCATAGGAACGATAGGGGGCATTGCTGGTGGTCTGTGAGCTGTGAAGGGTTCAGGTGGCTTTTGAAAAAGAGTCCTTAAAGTGGATTGAATTAATGGGCAATCATCATAGGAAAGAGATGCAAAGGCATTTTCAAGTTCTTTTTGTAGACTCTCCTGTGCACTTAGAACGAATGAATTTGTTTTACATTGGTAGGAGTTTTTAAAGACACTTCTGTTTGCGCAAAAAAACTCATAAGAAAAATTTTGTCCTGTGCTCACGTTGATAGTGAACGTAGGCTTTGAGTTTTCATCAGCCAGTTTGTATATTTTTGAAAAGATTTTAAACTTATTGATATGTTCTTTTAATGTGTTTAATTTATGATCGCATTTTATGAAGTGATGCTGGTCATCGAGTAAGTCCGAAAACAACTGTTTCAGTTTTGCTCTTTTTGTAGGTTTACCTGTGAGCGCATAGATGATGTCAATGATATGGTCCCAAAGGCTCATGGATAAGAATTTATCTT
>JAIXXU010000289.1 GCA_027490595.1 Pseudomonadota bacterium | reverse complement strand
ATGAGGACAGCTATGATTATAAAAATAATTTGATGAAATATTTGTTGCTAAATAATAACTATCACATAAATTCAGATAAATATTTTCGTATTTTACTGTTCTCCAAAGCCCTTCTTTTTCCGTACATACTTATTCTTATTTCTATTGCCGGAAGACACTTGATGAAAATATCACTTGTAAATTGACAGTATAGGTCGGTGTTAAAAATTTCAGGAGCAGCAATTTGAAAAAAGTTTTGCAATAAGGGGGAACAAAAACTAGTATCAAGTGTATTTGATATTTTCCTAGTCAATACGGATCGACTAAACCAATCAATTACAACTGCACAATGGAACTCAAATCCATATCACAATCGAATATAGGGAATATCTTTGCAACACAATCTGCACTCCAGAGAGAAGATAAGGGAATTTATTATGTAATAAATTTAGCTTTGATAAATTATTTTTTCAGAAAAATCGGCTGTATTTCCATGGTTTTCATCAATCGACCAACATTTATCTAAATAAGCGGTTATTTTCCTCTTTATGTAATAAGAAAGTTTTGTATAAATTTCATCGATTAAATTCATAACGGAAGTATTATTACTGACGTTTTCATCGGCTTTGTTATACAAAGTAGAACGAAGAACTTCCAAGAGTTCACATTATCTTAAGATTGAAATTTTTGAATAGTTGGATATTATTGTATTTATTTTTTGGTTATTATAAACAAATTTAAAATTATTTCAAAATAAGAATAAGTTAGACTTGTACGCATGATGTAGTTGCTTCTTATGAATGTAGGATAGAATATCCTGAGTAGTCAATTATTGGTACTGCACTCAGTGGTCAGATTAACACGTAATCGGACAAATTGGCGTAATCAATCTCTCATCTATTCACTCGTTAGAATTTTAAGAAAAAATTGTTTTTTGCTGTTGACTTTGAAGATAAACTCAAAGATACGTTGGAAAGTAGTTTGTAGCTAACTTACTTAAAAAAGTGGTTTACCAAGTTGTATGAAAATATTCTACTCACGACTGGTGCGTGAGATTTTCATGAGGCGTTTATGGGAGTTTTGTTCAGTTCTTGTAGAAAACAAGTTTCACATCCTGTTACAAAAACAGATAATTCTCGTGAAACTCAAGAAACCATTTCTGATATCGAACTTGGCAATATTGCTGGCAGAATCACTACTTTCGATAGTATTCCAAGTTTTTTTAATGCAAATTTAGCAGACGCAGACCCTGAACTACAAATAAATCCCGCTTTACAAATAGCCTCAAACACTCAAGTTCTTTCTCTTTCTTCAGAAACACGAGATCACTCAAATTCTGAAATAACAACTTCCGCTAATCTCCCAAAAAATGATTCTCCAATAAATATAGAACGTCATGAGTCCTACGTTCGTTATAGCATCAATGAATTTGAACATAAGGTTCAAGCAAGTAAAAGCATTTCTAAATTGGGGCTAGTAAATCCACCAAAAGTTATTCTTGATTCTAACACAGCAGATTCAAAAAAACAGTTGAATGTTAAAGGGCTAGTACTTGGGGTTTTGGGCGCTGTAGCTTGTGCGGTTTTTGCAGTTACATTAATGCTTGATGACCCTAAAAGGAACTATGACGAGAAAACAGATACTAGCCAATACATGACCGATGCTAAGTATCTTGGTTGGAAATCAAATTTAGTTTGGGCTTGTGCAGGGACGTTTTCAAAATATGTAATCATGGGGCTCTCATCTTACAAAGTATTCAAGTTCTTATACAAAAATGAAAACTTTTTTATTCCTTTGGAAGCCCTGTTTCCCGTAATGATTCCTGAAAGTTTATTTTCGCTTATAAATGTTGAAATTTATTCATGGTTTGCCATCAGAGCTGGCAGTTCAATTTATGGTAAATTTGATAAAAATATAATTGGAACCTATATTAAATATCTTTTTTCTTCTACTTCTTTCAAAGAATTTAAGGAAAAAACCTCTGAATTTGTAAATTTTACTCGACATTTTAGAAAAACTCGTTCAAAAATTGAAATCCCTTCTGATTTTTATGGTGTTTTAAAACTCGCCGATGAAGAAAAACAAAGCTTTTATAAGTGTTGGGCTATCTCCTCGATCTTAGTATCTTTTCTTTTAGTGAGTGAATTTTTTCTAGTTGACAAATACTTTGAAGGAGTAGAGAAAGTCCCCTTGAAAAGCTTTTCAATGGCTTTGTGGATTTTTATTACCGGCAGAATTGCTGGACAAGCATTTGGTATAAATAATTATGGTTCTTTTGATGGCCAAAATGAAGATATAAATGAATTGTGTTACTGGCTTATTTCTTCAGTTATTCAGCCTTATCAACAGTATTCATTAGCTTCTAATCCAGATATTTTTTATTATATTCTACATGCACTATCTATCTTTTTTGCTGGATTGATTGACGGTTCTCAATCATTTTTTGAAATAAAAAAAGAAAAACTAGATCAGTTCATTATAAATAGGCAGCTAGAATTTTTCAAAAATAATTCAAGTTTAGAACTTGAAGAGAAGATCAAAGAGTCTCTTTTGCCATATCTTTCTAATCCAAAAATTAATAAATCATACACGTCAGTAAAGGAGGGTATATTAATAACCTGTGCAACATCATATTTAGGCATATCTCTGTGGACAAATAATTCTAATCCTTCGAACAGCCCATTCCTCAATGCAGTTTCTGTTATGACCTTTTCTGGTTTTTTTGCAGGATATTTTCTTTCTAAATTTTCTCGTCCTAAAAAAATAATTAATACAAAAGAGAATGGTTTTATCGCTGATTTCAGAAATGTATGTGATTTCTATCTTAATAAGCACTTAATGACTTACCAGGCTTTCTGGAACATTACCGCAAAAGCTGTTTTTACAATTCAAAGAACAATTGAATATGATAATCCAACGTTATATATTCTTCGGTCTTTTATGGGTTTTATGTTTGCTGTAGGGGCAGGATCTTTCATGTCGGATCTTGTCTTTGGAAAAGCAAAAAATTCTTTTAAAAGTGATGACGAATTAGTTGAAAAACTTTTGTTATTTTCAAGCTCTGAAAATAAGCAGTTTTCTTTGAGCATTAATGATTTTAATCTTATTAAGGACATACTTAGTGAAAGTTATAAACCAATTTTAGATGAAATCTCTCAATTAAATTTATCTCTTGAGGAAGTTATTTTTTAT
>JAIXXU010000047.1 GCA_027490595.1 Pseudomonadota bacterium | reverse complement strand
GATGTATCCTCAATCAATTTGTGTTGAACTCGATACAAATTACAGCTCTGAAAGAGTTTCAGGAACATCTTCATTCGTTGGTAATCAAGCAGATGTTGTTTATGATTTGTCCAAAGCCAACGTTATTTTTGCCGCAGATTCAGATTTTTTGGGTGTTGAAGGGGACTCTGTAAAATACGCGAGACAATTTTCTGAAAAGCGTGTCTTAAATGACGGGCATTCTTCCATGAATCGCTTGTATTCTGCTGAGTCCTGTTTTTCGTTAACAGGTTCTAATGCCGATCATCGCATGGTGGTTCACAGCCAAAGGATGGGACATTTCTTACTTGCCTTAGCTCATGAATTAAACGTTCATTCTATTTCAATTCCTCAAGAAATTCTTTCAATACATCAAGATGTTGAATTTTCTGCGTCTCAAGTGAAGTGGCTAAAGGCTTTAGCAATTGATTTAGCAAAGGCTAAGTCCAAGAGTGTTGTCATTGTTGGCGACAGACAGCCTGGTTATGTGCACGCTCTTGGTCTTGCAATTAACCATGCGCTTGGAGCTTTCGACAGCAACCTTGTGCAAATTACGCAAGTGCAGACCCCATCATTTGTTCAAAATCTTTCCGTTTTAGCTGAGGCTTCTCAGAAAAATTCCATAGAAAATTTATTCATATTCGGTGGCAATCCGGTTTATTCTCAACCTTCTGACGTTGAATTTTCTCATATCGTACATAATGCAAAATCGAGCTTTTATCTTGGCTATTACCTTGATGAAACAGCGAAAATATCTACCTATTATGTACCTGAAACCCATTTCTTGGAAAGTTGGAATGATTTTTTAGCATCTGATGGTTCCTATTCCCTTGGACAACCTCTTATTGCTCCATTATTTGAAGATTGCGCTCCTCCTCTTGAAGTATTGTCCTACTTAATTGATGATGAGCCACTTACCGATCATGATATTGTGAAAAATCATTTTCTAAAAATTATGAACATCAATTCTTCAGATAGTTCATTGTGGAAATCATCGTTAAGTGAAGGTTTTGTTAAAAATATTTCTTCTATTTATTTGAAGAAATTTCATATTAATCATGAATTTATTCAGTCATCATTTAAAAAATTATCATTATTTCCTCTGCCATCCGTCAATGCTCTTCACGTAGATTTTTTCTTAGATAGAAAAGTTTATGATGGTCGTTATGCCAACAACTCTTGGCTTCAAGAGTTACCTGATCAAATTTATAAGTTGGTTTGGGATAATGCTCTTTTGATGAGTCCAAACACGGCGAAGAACTTGGGGCTTTGTGCTAAGCCTGCTCCTGGTAGTTCTGATGTAGACCTCGTTAAGTTGAAATTCAATGGCAAAAGCCTTGAGGTTGCTGTCTGGCAAGTGCCTGGTATGCCTGATTTTTGTGTTGCCTTATCTCTTGGCTACGGTAAAACTGTTGGCGAAGTTGGAAAGAACTCAGGTTTTAATGCAAACCTTATTAGAACTTCTGCCTCTTGGTTTGGAGGCAATGCCACAATTGAAAAAACTGGGCGAACCTACTCTTTGGTATCCACACAGGAGAATGAAACCCAGACCAGTGGACAAAAGTTGTCATTAGAGCGCAAACCTGCTTTGCGAGAAAATACTCTTGATGCCTTCAAGTCCAATCCTAAATTCGTTTTAGACCTTGAAACCATCCCTCCAGAGGAACAAAAAAGTTTTCTGTTTTCCTATCCTAAAAATCCCTCACTGGAGAAGTGGGCGAGGCAGCAATGGGGTATGACAATTGACTTAACGACGTGTATTGGCTGCAATGCCTGTACCATCGCATGCCAAGCAGAAAACAATATTTCTGTTGTTGGTAAAGAAGAAGTCTTTAAAAATAGAGAGATGCATTGGATAAGAATCGATCGTTATTTTTCTGGAGATATAGACAATCCGGAAAACGTTCATACGGCGTATCAGCCACTCGGTTGTATGCATTGTGAAAATGCGCCTTGTGAAGCTGTTTGTCCGGTGAGTGCAACTGTTCACAGTCCCGATGGACTGAATGATATGTCCTACAATAGGTGCGTTGGAACACGTTATTGCGCAAATAACTGCCCTTACAAGGTTCGTCGCTATAACTTTTTCAATTACAGTAAGATTGACGACGAAAGAAATCCTCTTTACGCTATGCAAAAAAATCCAAATGTCACAGTTAGATTTCGTGGAGTTATGGAGAAATGTTCTTACTGTGTTCATAAAATTAATGCAGCTAAAGTTGTTGCAAATAAGAATTCTTTTGAGGGCTTAATTCCTGATGGAGCCCTCACGACAGCTTGTCAAGATGCTTGCCCTACAAATGCCATTATTTTCGGAGATGTGGCAGATATCAAAACGATGGTGTCAAAAAGCAAGAATAATCCTAGAAATTATAGTGTCCTTGGTGAATTAAACACTCGTCCTCGGACTACGTTTTTGGCTAAAATCAGGAACGTCAACCCAGAATTAGGATAAGGAGGAAGCTATGACAATACCTTCAAAACAGTTGGATAATCCCATGCGGGTATACGGTGTTCTCGCTGAATTCGAAACCACTAGCCAACTTTATGTTGCTTGTGAACGCATGAAAAAAAAAGGTTTTAAGAATTGGGATGCTCATTCTCCTTTCCCAATTCATGGTCTTGATAAGGCCGCTGGCATTCCCCAAAGCAAACTGCCTTGGTTTGTTGGTATCGTGGCTGCTTTTTGTGGCGTGGGCTCTTTTTGTCTTTGGACATGGATGAATGCAGTAGATTACAAATATGTAATTGCAGGAAAACCGTTCTTTTCTTGGCCCGCATATTTGTTACCTGCGTTTGAGTGTGCAGTGTTGGGCGCGGCTATTACCTGCCTTTTTGGTTTGCTAATCTTAAATAAGCTCCCTCAATGGCATCATTCTTTGTTCCATTCCGAGCGTTTTGGAAGAGCCTCCAATGATAAGTTTTTTATTTCTGTTGAAAAGACAGACCCCTTGTTCCATTCTCAAGATACCCTTCAATTTTTAAAAGACTTAGGTGCCTCCCATGTAGAATTTGTGGAAGAGTAATTATGTTAAATATATTTCAACGCTTCATTAAGATGTTACATTTCTTTCTAATCACTATTTTTTCTGTGGTTTTTTTATCCAGTTGCCGCGGAGACAAAAGTTCTGAACCACCAGTTCATCTTATTCAAAATATGATGCAACAAACCTCCTACGGACCTCAATCTCATAACGACTTTTATGCAGATAAAATGAGTTCCAGGCATCCTGTTCCTGATACAGTTGCAAAAGGTGATGCCCATTTAAATTCAGCGTTCTATGAAGGGCTTGTGAGTTCTAAGGATGGTCAAGATCCTTCTCAGTTTGTTAAAGACTTTCCTATTAAACTCACCCCTGAATTGCTTCATGTGGGACAATCAAAATTTAATGTTTATTGTTCTCCATGTCATGGGTATGCTGGAAATAATGACGGACTTGTAACTGTTGCTGCAGGAGGGAGTGTTCGCCCTACGAACCTGCAAGATAGTAACACCATTCAAATGCCAATAGGTCGCATTTATAGTGCAGTTAAAAATGGTGTAAATAATTGGAATATGCCTGGGTTCAGCGAGCATCTTACTGTAGAAGAACGCTGGGCCATTGTGGCATATGTTAGAGCTCTGCAATTGTCCCGACACGCGTCTTCTAATGATATTACTAAATAAAAACAGGCGGAAAGGCTTTTAAAATGGCTCATAATCCATCATCTGAAAAAATCAGTGTTGACAAATTGTTTTTGACTGAGAAACATTTTTTTTCCAAGTTCCCTATGACTGGAGCTATTGTAGGTATAGTTGCACTGCTGTTGTCTTTTTCACTTGCAGCGTCTAATCCACTGAAGTTTTTCTTATCTTTTCATGTTTCGTGGCTTTATTTCTTAAGTTTGGCTTTTGGAGCTACTTTTTTTGTACTTATTCAGTTTGCAACCAAAGCTGGTTGGAGTGTTGTGGTTCGAAGAATAGCTGAGAATGTTTCTATTACCATTCCACTATTTATTGTTTTGTTCCCCGTGATTATTTTAGGTTCGCATGAAATTTTCCACCATTGGTTGTCCGTCGGTTCTTATTCAGATCCTGTTATAAATGCAAAACGTTGGTACCTAAATATTCCTTTTTTGTATGGCCGTTCTGCTTTCTACTTGGTGTTTTTTACCTTAGCATCTTATTATTTTTCTATTTTATCCCGTCGTCAGGATGTCTCTGCTGACCACAATATTACTCGTAAACTCCAACGTGCTAGTTATCCATTTTTAATTATTTTAGGTTTTTGTGTTACCTTTGCTGCATTTGATTGGATTATGTCACTAGATCCTCACTGGTATTCTACTATTTTTGGCCTTTATTTTTTTGCTAGCTGTTATGTTGCTTTTTTGTGCTTTTTAGTGGTTGTCGTCAATATTACTGCCAAGCATAGTTCCTTTGATGTCTTGTACAACATTGAGCACAATCACGATCTTGGTAAATTAATCTTTGGGCATTCTTGTTTTTGGACCTATGCGGCTTTTGTTCAATATCTTCTGATTTGGTATGGAAATATTCCTGAAGAAACAAAGTGGTATGCTGTAAGACAAACTCACGGTTGGCTCCCTCTCTGGTGTCTCCTAGGTGTAGGTCACTTTCTCGTTCCATTTGTTTTATTGATGGCTAGACGGGCCAAAAGATCTCGAAATCTTGTTTTAGCGGTTTCAATTTGGATTCTAGTTCTGCATTTTATTGATCTTTATTGGCTTATTGTTCCTTCTCACTTTAAATCAGGACCTGATTTTAGCTATATGGACCTTCTGTGTTTTGTTGGCATTGGAAGCCTTTTCCTATCCCTTTTTTCGTTCTTCATGAAGCGTAAGGCAGTTGTTCCGGTTGGAGACCCTCGTTTGCCTGAATCCTTGCGTTACGAAAATTTTTAAGGAGCTTGTTTTATGTTTAAAAAATCAATTTTTACTCTCTCAAGCCAAGATAACATTCAGCTGCCAGATGCTCCTGATAAACCTCCTGTCAAACTGATTACAACTGTAGTGTTATTATCATTTGTTTTTGTTGCAGTGGTCGCGTCATTCTCTTTTCCTTTTGTGCGTTTTATGTCAGAACGTCAGCAAGATAAGGTAGATCTAGGCATGGCAAACCCAGAGCGTCTTGAATATATTGCGCAGCAAGAATTGTTGCTCTCGACGACTAAAAGAATTGATCATGATCATATGCAAATTCCAATTAAAAGAGCTATGTCATTGGTAGTAGAAAAACAAGGAAGAGTTTTTGAGTGATTTGATTTTTACTTAAGCTCTGGAGGATTAGCTGTGTGGTATAATTTAGTGCGTTGCAGCTTGACTCTAATTTTTCTTATGAGTCAATTCTGTGTTTATCCTTCCGAGCAGTCGGGAACGTCGGGAACGTTTAAGCCTTCATTTTATAGCTCAGGTAGAGACCTTTCTCAGGGCAATCTGCCTGCTTCAGCTGTACCAAAAGTTTTACAAGGTGTCTCCATCCAAGAACAACTTGGCAAAGCAATTGACACCAATATTAGCTTTGTAGATCAAAACGGCAAAACCAAAAAACTAAGTGAAATTATCAATGGTCAACCCATCATTCTTTCCCTAAATTACTATCGCTGTACAACGTTGTGTTCCTTACAGCTCGTGAATATGGCAAATGTTCTCAAACTGATGAAATGGCCTATTGGCAAACAATTCCGCGCTGTCACTATTAGTTTTGATCCCACAGATACTGTTGCTAGTTCGCTTGCTGCACAAAAAGAATATCTAAATTTAGCGGACCAGCCCAATGGTGATTGGTCTTTTTATACCGGGTCCAAAGATAACATTGAAAAGTTAACCTCAGCGCTGGGCTATTACTTCAAGTATGATCCCGTTTCTCGGGAATATGCTCATGCAGCAGCTATTTTTTTTATTAGTCCTGAAGGAAAGATATCCCGTTACCTTTACGGAATTACGTACTCACCAAGTCAGGTTAAATTTTCTTTGATGGATGCGTCTAGAAATAAGATTGGCTCTCACGTAGACCAAGTCCTACTCACATGTTTTCATTATAATCCGACAACTGGCAAATACGATTGGTTTGCCATTGGTTTTCTTAAAATTGCAGCGTCATTAACCTTAGTTATTTTTGCAATTCTTGGTTTTTATTTTTTCCGTCGAGAAAAAAATCGTTCTTCTCGGGCTGCGGCCCCCTTACCAGGGAGTAAACATCCGTGACTTCGTCATTCTCCTCACTTTTATTGCCTTCTGTTGCGTCCCCTTTGACATCGGGTCAGGACAGTGTTTTTTACTTTGTCTTTTGGCTAGGGGTATTTTTCTTTGTCCTAGTTCTTGGATTTCTTATTTATTTTGCTGTTAAATACAAAAAAAAATCAGACAAAGATGTTACGTATGAGTGGGTCGGAAACACAAAACTTGAGGTGTTTTGGAGTGTAGTGCCAAGCATTCTATTAGCAGTTGTTTTTGTCTGGGGTTTGCTTGGTTGGATGAGCTTGAATACTCCACCTCAAGACTCCATTGAGGTTCATGTTACCGCACGAAAATGGGATTGGCTTTTTACTGACGTAAAAACAGGTTCTGAAAGCTCTGATCTTATTGTTCCCATTGGAAAACCTGTGAAGTTAATTATGTCTTCTGCAGATGTTATTCATGGTTTTTATGTTCCTGGGTTTCGTATCAACAGGGATGTTCTTCCTAGCCAATATACTGTAGTATGGTTCAAGGCTGAAAAAGCAGGGGATTATCCTGTCTACTGTTCACAATACTGTGGAACAAAGCACTCACAAATGATTCGTTATGTCCGCGTTATGGAGCCCGCTGCATATGAAAAGGCTCTTGTCGCTGCACAGGGTGCTGGCCTTTCTTCTGCAGATCTTGGCAAGAAAATTTTTGGTGGCAAGGGAGCTTGCGCTTCTTGTCACGATGTGAGTTCGGATAAAAAGCGCTTGGTTGGGCCTGCTTTGTATGGAATTTTTGGCGAGAAGCTAGATATTGTTCTTAGTGATGGCACAAAGAAAACTGTAACTATCGATGAGAACTACCTAAAAAGATCTATTCTCGAGCCTAATTTCCGCTCTATTCCTGGTTATCCCAACGTGATGCCTAGTTATCAGGGCCAATTATCAGATAAAGAAGTTGTTGCCTTGACAGAGTATATGAAAAGTTTAGGTGCAAAAAAATAAGTAAATATGGTGAGGTTAACATGAATAAAATTTCTTCAATATCCCCTAGCCGAATGCAGGGTAGTGATGCTGGGGCTGCTTTGCCCATAGAACCGAATTATTTGGAAGCAAAGTCGGGTCTTATGTCATGGCTAACGACTGTTGACCATAAAAGAATTGGGATCATGTATGCCATAAGCATCTTTTTCTTCTTCATATTTGGTGGATTCTTGGCGATGCTTATCCGCTTAGAATTGATGCAAGTTCGTGTGCCTAACTCTACTGCGACTTCCTATTTTATTAGTGCCGATAGCTACAATCATCTTTTTACTCTTCATGGAATTGTCATGGTGTTCCTTGTGCTAATTCCATCCATTCCTGCCTCACTGGGAAATTTTTTCTTGCCCCTTATGTTAGGAGCTAAGGATGTAGCTTTTCCTCGCTTGAATCTTTTGAGCTTTTATCTTTACATTATTGGAGCTACTTTTTTAGTTTACACTGTTATTTTTGGCGGACTTGATACCGGTTGGACTCTGTACACTCCTTACAGTTCTGAAACTCAAACTTCAGTTCTTTCTGCTGGCTTGGGCATTTTTATCTTGGGATTTTCCTCAATTCTGACTGGCTTAAACTTTATTGTGACTGTCCACAAAATGCGTGCACCTCGCATGACTTGGAATCGCATGAACTTGTTTGTGTGGGCAATTTACTCTGCCGGCGTCATCCAAGTTTTGGGGACTCCTGTTTTGGGTGTGACTGTTGTTTTATTAGCTCTTGAGCGCCTTCTTGGTATTGGTATTTTTGACCCAAACTTAGGCGGAGATCCTGTTTTATTTCAAAACTTCTTTTGGTTTTATTCCCATCCTGCTGTTTACATCATGATATTGCCAGCTTTTGGAATCATTAGTGAAGTTATTTCTACTCACGCCAAAAAGAACATTTTTGGATATGGGGCAATGGCTTATTCTAGTGTTGGTATTGCGGTAATTAGTTTTTTCGTGTGGGGTCACCACATGTTTACTAGCGGGCAGTCAGTCTGGGCTTCCGTGATGTTTTCTTTGCTCACCTATTCTGTAGCAATTCCTACTGCCATTAAAGTTTTTAGCTGGGTTGCCACACTGTATCGCGGTTCAATTTCATACACGACACCCATGTGGTTCGCTCTTTTGTTCCTATTTTTATTTTTAATTGGTGGTTTAACAGGGCTGTTTTTAGGAACTCTGTCAGTGGATGTTCACCTTCATAATACCTACTTCTTAGTGGCTCACTTTCACTATGTCATGATGGGTGGAACTGTTATTGCCTTTATTTCTGGCATGTATCATTGGTGGCCAAAAATGACTGGTCGCAAGTACAATGAAACTCTTGGGAAGATTGCTTGTGCGATAATGTTTGTTGGTTTCAATTTAACTTTTATCCCACAGTTTATTATGGGTTCTTTAGGAATGCCTCGTCGTTATTACGATTATTTACCAGAGTTTCACATATACCACGTACTTTCCTCTTGGGGTTCTTTTATTCTTGGATTTAGTACGCTTCTTGTTATCTTTAGTTGGATTTATTCCATTTTCTTTGGTCCCAAAGAAACTTCAGCCAACCCTTGGGGCGCAAAGTCTTTTGAATGGACTAAAACAGATATTGTCCCCATTGAGCATAATTTTCACGATCAGCCTGTGTGTACAGGTGGCCCCTATGACTTTGATTATATGGTGAAACAAAAAGAGGGGACTCATTGATGTCTTCAAATACTTCAAATTCCAATCATCCATCTTATCTTGCTCACCACTTCAAAAATATGGATCAGCAAACATCCGCCGGAAAACTGGGGATGTGGGTTTTCATGGGACAAGAAATTCTTTTCTTCTCTGGTCTATTTTGTGCCCTTGGTTATGTTCGTTACTTGTATCCTGATATGGTTGCTCAGTCTCAAGCATTCATGGACTGGAGGTTGGGGGGGATCAACAGCATAATCCTTCTTGTAAGTTCTTTAACTATGAGTTTATGCGTCCGTAGCGTTCGCATCAATCAGGTACAGGTGGCAACTCGGTATCTTTTGGCGACAATGGCTTGCGGATTGATGTTTCTTGTTATCAAAGGCTTTGAGTGGGGAATGCACTTCCATGAAGGCCTATACCCAGGTCGTTACTACAATCCTTCGCCAGAGGTTCATATTTCTGGGCACACAGCTCATATATACTTTGGGCTTTACTACACAATAACAGGCATGCACGGTCTACATATAGTTGTTGGACTTGGCCTAATGCTTTGGATGCTGGTTCGTTTAAAACGCAAAGAATTTAATCATGAACATTATGTGGCCATAGAGAATACGAGCTTATTCTGGCACCTTGTTGATATAGTTTGGATATTTCTTTATCCACTAATTTATCTTGCAAAATAGGGGTGTGAATTATGATTTTTGGATCCAAAAAAGACAGTTCTTTTCTCTCTGACCGCTCTCAAGGTGAGATGCCTCACGAAAGTCACAAGCTAATTTCTGTTTCTACTTACTTTAAAGTTTTTTCTATTTTACTTGTATTGATTTTCGTGAATATTGGTCTCTCACATGTTTCTTTTCTTAGTAGTTTTATCACGCCCATTTTATTATTTGTGGCATTTGTTCAGACGTTACTTGTGATTTTTTTCTTTATGGAACTAATCAACGAAGATAAATTTTATCTTTTCATTTTTGGTAGTGCAGCACTTTTTATGATTTTATTTATGACTATAACCCTTTTTGAACTCAGGGGACGTGGGAATGTTATCTCTCTGGAAGACGTACATTATATGAGAAGTATTGATAAAAATGGGGAATTTGCTCCTAAGGGGCCTGAAGCAATCCGGTCTCAATCTGACCAGAAATAGTTCATCGAAGTCAGTTTTTGAATCACCTTTTTAAGTACATTTTTTCCTTCCTCTAGAGCCTCTATCTTCAAGATTCTAAGTAAAAATTCTTACAATTTTGAAAGAGAGGCTTTCATGGTTTCTGCAATACAGTCAGGCGCTAAACTCCTTTTAACAGCGCGTTCAGTAAAAAAATCCATTGAGGATTCCCAAATATTTGTAGCCTCCATGCTTGGTATTAAACATGCCAGCTTAGCTACAAAACATCCCTTTGCAGAGGATTTGCCAACAAAGCATTGGGGTCTTCGCTTAGGCGATAAGTCAGATATCAGGGGAGTTGTGCGGCAATCTCTTGAAACTGCTCGAAAACATTTTCGTGTTGCTACTGGCAAAGAGTTTAATTCAAATTCCTTGAAGGCGCCTGAGGTGGAAACAAAAAATAAGTTGCTATGTGAAAGTAGTGAACATTATTTTATTCATAAAATACTTACTGAATTTTTATTTGATGAAGATATAAAAAATATACTGAAAGCTTCTCCCGAGACAATTGGTTTTGTCGAAAAAATGGAAAGTATTGAGAAATCGTTGTGCCGGGCTCAGATCCTTCAAAGCGAAAGACACATGGCTATATGTCATATGGAAAAAATAACGACAAAAATGAACTATAAACCGCAGAAAACGGGCCTTTCTCCAGCCTACTCTGAAAATCATGATCAATTTATTGATTATGCCTACAAATTAGAAAGTGCACAGGTTGAACTGCAAAAATGCATGAGAGAGATCAAAGAAGGTTTGCTTGCTGTAAATAGTTTAAAAAACATAAAAAAATACATTAAAAATTTTCATTCTAATGCTTCCAAAATCAAATGGAATAAGCTTTGCCATATTCTAGAAAAGATGAATTTTCAGCTAACATTTTCTGAGAGTTGTTTTGAATTTTATTGTGTGAGAGAAGCTCTTAAAAATGATCCAGAATTCAAATATAAACTGTCAACTATAATTTACAGGATTTTATTTCATCCTGTAGCTGCCTATGACTTTTTACTTTCTATGGGACACGTAGGAAAGACATTACTTGCTTGTCTTAGTACCCGTAGTTATTTTTGGAATCAATACCACAGCCGAAATATGCTTCCTGACTCTGCTGTTATTATTTTTAAATTGCTTGGCTTGCAAAAAGAAGATCTCAGTATTGTTTTAGAAAAAACAGTTTTATTAAACGATGACGGAAGTTCTCAGCCACTTATAAAGATGTCAGTTCATGGGCATCTCATGTTCCAGGAAATAAATAGTTTCAAAAACAAACAAGGGTTTCAAGACTTGAAAGATAAAATTCTTTATTCGATATATGGTATTGGTAGGAAAGAAAAAGGAGATAAAAAAGGTTTAGCTCATGCTATCTGGAAAGAGTTAGATAAAAAATGGGATAACCTTACTATTCAGAAATATCTAACAAAAAAAGATGTTTTGAGATTTAATAGGCGGTATTCCAAAGGCCAAAGAATTAATTTTGTAGAGTCATTATCCATTTTTGTCGAGAAAAAAGATGAATCTAAGAAAAAAGAAAACAATTTTATATCATATGTGAATAGATTTAAGAATTTATATCAAAGAGTCATTTCAATTTTAGGCACAGTTCAAGATGATTCCTTATTAAAGCAAATTAAGACGGTTGAAGAAGACTTAAAAAACAAAAAATTTAGAAATTTAGATATCCAAAGTCTAGAATTCACTTTAATT
>JAIXXU010000062.1 GCA_027490595.1 Pseudomonadota bacterium | reverse complement strand
GGATTCATTATAGATTAAATTACCTTTAAATTTTAGTTATAAAAAAATCAATAAGGATGAAAATAATTTTTTTAATGAAAGCAACTACAATCATTTTCATTTAAGTATGTCCGGAAATAAGAATATTTTTTCAGGGATTATCATAAAAATTGCATTTGTATACATGGCATTAATATCGATTAAATTAGTTTTTTCTGCAGAAGTTAATTCTAAGATTATTTATAAATATCCAGGTAAAAGTCTTCTTTATATTGGTAATTCAATCAAGGAAATTATTTGCACAAAAAATGATATTCAAAATTATAATGTTATGATTTATAAAACTCCACAGAAATCATGCCACAGAATAGAAAAAGAATGTATAAATTTCATGTTAAAGAATACTTCAAAAATAGAAATTTTTAAAAAAATTCTCCCAACTTCTTATCACCAAGGAGAATATTTACAAATTGAAGTAGAAGAAAAAAACAATATCGAAAATTTAATAAATCAAACTGAAATTATTTACCTAGAAACTCTCTTTTTTGAATATATGAAAATAATGGAATACTTTTCAAATAAATTTAAATTTTTGGAAATGCGGCATTCAAAGAGGAATGTAGAAGACGTTATTGATGAGCTTAAAGATTTGAATTATAAAAATTTTTGTGCTCTGATATTTATACCTATATTGATTTTTGCTATAATGTTTCTAACTCCATTACTTTCTGGCTCTTCAAATAAAAAGCACATTACACTGAAGACAATGAGAGAAGGCTCTTTATTTCCTTTGTTTGAATCACTAAGAATATCAATTGAACAACTTAAAAAAGTAGACTTGCCATATAAAAGAAAATTTCGCTTCAAAATAGCAACTATCAGGAAATTATGGGCTACATTAAAAAAACTTTTTGATGACCTTAAAAATGAATACGAATGCCCTATTTCTTATAGTTTTACCAAAAACCCATTTGTGATTTCTTGTTCAAATGAAATATTTGATCTTGATTCATTAGAACAATATTATAGGATTTCTCAAAATTCCCTGATGAATATTGAAAATCAATGGTATCTTAAAAATCCTGCCACTAATGAAAGATTAAAAGAGATAATATTTTTAAAGGACGAAAAACAATTTATTTTGCAAGAAAGTAAACTTGAAAGAGTTTTTATTTTAGAAAAAATTCAAATCATGACTTTACTAATTCATAAAATTTATAAACAATATCAAAAACTTAGACTTAAAAATGTTGAAAATATTGATAAAGAATTGAAAACATTAACAGATTATTTCAATAAGGAAGAAAAGCAAACCTTAACTGAATGTACGATTTTACTTAACGCTGATCATTAAAAATAACCCCCCGCCTGATTTCTTAAACGAAGTTAACTAATTATGTGAAATAAAATCGAGCTATTAAAACTATGTGAATTCGGGAACCGCCCATTCAAATTTAAAAAAATCAGGTATTGGTTGAACTCTGACGATAACCAATTGCTCTTAAGTTTTTTTTACAACCATTTTGGAGAAGACATATGAAAAAAATTCTTTTTTTCGCACTTTCTTTGTCGTGCATGCTTTCAGCGAAAGCACAAACAGATGTTTGTCACCATGAATTACCTCCCTCTTACTTGAAGCCCGAAATGTGTGCAGATGAATTCAATTATAAAGTAGACTCAACTTTAGACAATATTAGAAAATCAGACAATCCTGAAGTTGCAGATGTTTTTTCCAATTTATACAATGATTTGTTCAATAAATTTTGCAAGATAAATATTGAGAATAACGTTACGCAAGGATTAAAATCTAAACCTAAAGTAACCTCGCCTCAAAATTAAATATTTAATCATGAATGGACACATAGACAAAAACATAATAATTAAAACCATTAGGAGCAGTGCAAGCGATACAAGAAGGTAAGCCATTGTTTGGTAGTACTGGCTTGCCTTCTCCATAAAAAGCTTTCTTGCATAACTTTTTTACAACCATTTTGGAGAAGACATAGGAAAAAAATTCGTTTTTTAGCACTTTCTTTGTCGTGCATGCTTTCTTCAAAAGCGCAAACAGCATCCAACCCTATTTCCTCTTTTTTACCGCCCGAAATGTGTACACCAGACTTCGCTTATAAGGTTCTAACTATAGGTGAGCCACTAATTTTTCAGTCATGCGTGAATGACAATCGAGATAACTTTAAGGAATGGGTTAATGTGATATGTTACCAAATTGCAGAAAATTCATACAAGTTTTACATTGAGATGTGTCCTGCCAATTCACAAAGCAGCACTCAAGCACCACTCCAAGATTTTAAAAATTCCGAAGCTTTCAAAAAAATGCTAGAGAATTTTAAACAAAATTTAGATTCAAAGCCAACAAATATACAAGAATAAAAAATGAATTAAAACAATGGCAACGGCTCAATAAATTATTAAAGCTATTTAACTAGTAATGATTTGAGCATAGTTTCTTTTTTAAGAAAGAATGTCTAAAAAAATAAGTTGTGGGAGTGAAAAGTCTTTTGCAGAATATTTTCAGACAAAGACATAAATTTTTGTCGAAGAGATTCTTTCTGAGGAATAGAAAGTAAATAAATATCAAAGTCATTCATCTTTTTTAGCAAATAATCGTCACTGGTAGTTATCAAATCAACCAAACCCATTTCAAAAGCCTTCGTACCCAGCCAATAATCTCCTGTACCCACAGTTTCAAGGTTTAACTGTGGACGAAAACACGACACATGGTTTTTAAATTGTAAATGAACTTCTTCAAGCTGAGTCTTGAACTTAGAGATGCCCTTTTCAGTAGGTTCTCCGAACATGGACAGTGTGCGCTTATACTCTCCTGCAGTAACTTCAAAATAATCAACGTTATTTTTAGTTAAAAATCGATGAAAAT
>JAIXXU010000085.1 GCA_027490595.1 Pseudomonadota bacterium | reverse complement strand
GTTACCACAGCTTCTAAAGGGAGCACTTTCGATAAAGGAACTTTAACTTCTGTATTTTGAGTATTTTCCTGCTCCAAACCTAAGGAATATTCTGGAACGGGCCCTTCTTCAGGAGTTTCTTTGGGCAATTCGTTCTCAAGCACAGGCTCACTTGGTGAAGGCTTTGATTTTTTAGATGACTTTGCGGGTGTTTTTTTCACCTTTACGGACTCATCGGACTCTTTGAGAGGTGATTTTGCTTTTTTTTTGGGCTTGGCTTCACTTTCTAAAATGACTTCTTGATTTTCCATTTGAACATTTTCCTTTTTAGAAGCACGTACCTTTGCCATAGAACCACCTTTGGGAAGAGACTTGAAAACAAAACTTTGCTATGTCATGTAAATTAATTACAAAGAAACGTCTAACGCCTTCTTTGCCCCTCTTCATATCACATAAACAAAGGAATACCAGAATGATTTCTACACTTCTGACAACACTGCTTGTTATTGACTCTCTTGTTCTTATTTTTCTTGTAGTTGCTCTGCAACAAGGAAATGAAGGAGGCATGAGCAGCTCCCTGGGCAGCGGTAATTCACAAGGTTTTTTTGGTGCTAGTGGAGGAGTTCAGGGAATTATAAGAGCGACATGGATATGTGGTGTCTTATTTTTTGTCTTAGCAATGAGTGCAGCTTGGACAAAAACCCGGGAGCATTACGCAGTAAAAAGTAACTTAGAGAAGCAATTGCTTGCTCCTCGAGCTCTCAAAACAAATTCACCTTTAAATTCCGTGCCGGTATCGCCCATTCGTCCCACACCTGCACCAACTCCAGTTCCTCACCCCACCAATCCAAATGGAGAACATAAATAATTTAAAGTATTTTTTTTTGATTACTGGCAAACACGTCCAACCAAAGCAATAAGGTTTGCATCCTCAATTTTTACCGATAATGTAAAACCAATACAGGGCATAGAGGTTTGAACTTTTACCAGGCGACCTTCGTTGGTTCGTCCGTACCAGCTGTCCTCTTCCTTCCTGTTTTTATATAGAATTAACACCTCGCGAACAGACCCTATTTCAGCTAAATTTTGTTTGAGTGTTTCTTTTTTTTGAACATCAAGAAGAAGCTGTAATCGTTTATCTTTGATTTCTTCTGGAACTTGATCATGAAATCTGGTGGCAGGGGTGCCTTTTCGAATAGAATATTTAAAGGCATAAATAAAGGCATACTTCATTTCCTCTACCAACGATAAAGTATCTTCAAAATCTTGTTGAGACTCACCAGGAAACCCAACAATAATGTCAGTACTAAAAGCAATCTGAGGTCTTACTTTACGAATCCATCCAACACGCTCTAAGTATTCGTTTCTAGTATATTGGCGGTTCATGCGATCTAAAATACGATCGCTTCCCGATTGAACGGCTAAATGAAATGAATTTGTAACCTTAGGAAGATCCTCAAATGCTTTTGCAAGTGTCGGCGTAAAATCATGAGGATTTGACGTTGTAAAGCGAATGCGCTCAACACCCTGCACGTTGCTCACTTCGTAAAGAAGATCAGAGAACGGCATTTTTCCTCCTGAGGAGTGAATATCTGTTGCACCAATCAAATCTAGGCCATAGGAATTCACGTTTTGACCCAACAGAATGATTTCCTTCACTCCTTTACTTACAAGATGATTTACCTCTTGAAGGATTTCTTCTTGGAGACGGCTCTTTTCACGACCTCTTGTGTATGGCACCACACAAAAAGTACAAAAATTATTGCATCCCTTGATAATATTTACGTAACGACTTACTTCATTTTTTATTTCGTCATAAAACGGAGGCACAACATCTATGGGAATAGAGTAACCTTTTTCTTTTCCATCAAACTTGGTGAGAACAAATGGAGAGAAACTATTGTGAAAGGAGTCAACGATACCTTTTGAAGCCTCGTGTTTCCGGACAACTTCTTCTAAAAGAGAAGGAAGTTGCTCAATTTGATCTGGACCAATAATCATATCGACAAAAGGAACTTCTTTTGCCAGGGCTTCTGATTCAGCTTGAGCCACACAGCCTGCAATAGCTAAAATCACATCTGGATTTTTTTCCTTGAGAGGCTTTAATTCACCCAACCTACTTACTAATTTATGACGAGCTTTTTCCCTGATATGGCAGGTATTGAGAAGAATAAAATCAGCTTCATTGACTTCATCTGTAGGTTTGTAATTGCATGTACCTAGGTGAGCTAGCATTCGCTCTGTGTCTGCCACATTCATCTGGCAGCCCCAGGTTTGTACGTAAACTTTTTTTAAATACTGATTTTGTTGTTGCATAATCCAGACCTATGTAATTATCGCTTTTTTTGTTTCTTTTGCTTTTCTTCTTTTTTCTTTTTTTTGAGTCTGTTGATCTCAGCCATATCTGAAGCCGAAAGACCACCAGGGGAATTCCCGCCGACAGAATCACCAAGTCCACCAAACATATTTCCTAGGCCGCCCAAACCGCCTCCACCCATCATTTTAGCCATTTTTGCCATATTAGCCATTTGCTTTAATTGACCAAGACCAGGAATTTTAGAAGAAAAATCTCCACCCAAGCCCAAACCACCCATCATTTGAACCATAGATTTCATTTTAAAAAACTGTTCCACCAAATCTTTAACGTCTTTTTCTGAATGGGAAGAACCTTTTGCAATGCGAGCAATGCGACTTCTGGCAGAAGTAGATTTAGAAATGAGAAGTTCAGGTTGTGTTCGTTCTTGGATAGTCATAGATTGGACAATAGCTGACTTTCTTGTGAAGTCTTTATCCGACACCTTATCAAGCTCCGCCGAAGGCATTTGTCCTGCCAGAGGGCTTTTTGCCAAGATATCTTTTATTGGACCCATTTTTCCAATGGTACCAAACATATCTAGGAAGTCATTAAAGTCGAAATGACCTTCCAAAAACCTAGCTGTACTTTTTTGCGCTTTTTCTTTGTCAACTACCTTTTCAAAGTCAGTCATTAAACCAACGATATCGCCCATTCCCAATATGCGGCTGGCCATACCTTCTGGTCTAAAATCTTCCAGTTTATCGAGAGTTTCTCCCGTTCCAACAAATAAAATATTTTTACCAGTAACCTTCTTCACAGAAAGCGCTGCGCCACCTCGAGCATCACCATCTAATTTTGTCAGAATAACCCCAGACAAACCCAAACGATTGTCAAAGGCCGATGCTGTGCGCACGGCATCCTGACCAATCATAGAATCAATCACAAGAAGAATATTTTGCGGAGAAACAGCGTGCTTCATATTTTCAAGCTCGCTCATAAGCGTTTCATCCACTGCCAAGCGACCTGCTGTATCAATAATGACTAAATCAAGCCATTCAGAACGCGCATGTTCTAACCCTTTGCGAGCTATTTCTACCGCATCTTGTGACTCTAAAGTAAACACTGGCACATCGATTTTTTGACCCAGAAGCCTTAACTGTTCACGGGCTGCAGGACGATAGATATCTGCAGCTACCAGCAATGGACGCATTTTTTGAGTTTGAGCCAAATGTTTTGCAAGCTTGGCAGCATGAGTTGTTTTACCAGCACCTTGCAAACCTACGAGTAAAATTACCGTTGGCCCCTTTGTATTTTTTGTAATCTCTGGGGTATTACCACCAAGAAGCTCCACTAACTCATCATGACAAGCTTTGATAAAATAATCGTCAGCAGTTACTTTTTGACCAGATTTTGACTTTAAAGTGACAACGTCAGCAATAGTTTTTTTACGAACATTTTCTAAAAATTGTTTTACAACGTTTAAATCCACATCAGCATTTAACAAAGATTTTTTTATTGCGTCGAAGGCTTCAGCTGTATTCTCTTCTGTCAGTCTTGTTTGGCCTTTTATTTTTAACAGAGCGTCTTTAAAACCTTGAGAAACTGTATCAAAAACCATAAATCCCACCTTTCTAAGTCTTCCTGAATGGTACGGCCTGATGTATACCTTTGTGCTGCAATGAAGGTCAACCACTCATGAGCGCATAAAGTTTGCGGGTTTAAAAAAACCGTGTTACAAAAAAATCATTTGTTAACAAATAAACTAGGATTTACAAACATGTCTCATACTTATATTCTTGTTTTTCCCGGCCAAGGAAGCCAATCTTGTGGCATGTGCAAAGACATCACAGCTGAGTTTCTGGAAGCAAAACTTACATTTGAAGAAGCTTCAGACACACTTGGCTTTGACATGAAAAAATTATGCTTTGAAGACCCCGAAGCTCAGCTTTCTTTGACACAATATACTCAATCTTCGATTTTAACTGTAAGCACAGCGATATTTCGGATTCTGCAAAAACAAGCAGAAATACCATTCAATGTTGTTGCAGGTCATAGTTTAGGAGAATATTCAGCGTTAGTTGCCCTTGGAGCGTTTGATTTTTCAGTTGCCTTAAAAGCTGTTTATTTTCGCGGGCAGGCCATGCAACGAGCGGTGCCAGTTGGCGTAGGGTCCATGGCTGCGTATTTAGGTCCAAAGGTCAATGAAATTCCGGATCTTTGTCACTCTTTGTCACAACCAGACTCCATAGTTGAGGTTGTTAATTTTAATTCCTCAGGACAGCTTGTCCTTAGTGGACACAAAGATGCCGTCGAACGATGCTGTCTTGCCATCGCAGAAAAAAAACTAGGAAAAGCTATAAGACTTCCGGTAAGCGCCCCTTTTCATTCCTCCTTGATGAAGCCCGCAGCACTCGAAATGGAAACACAGTTAAACCAAGTGCCCCTAAAAAGCTTTAATAAGGGAATTATAGCCAATGTTGACGCCAAGTTTTACGACGAAAACTCCTACAATAAAAAAATGCTCGTACAACAAATTGCAAGCCCAGTTCTTTGGACTCAAACGCTGAGCACCATGGAAAAACTAATGAACAACACTCCGTGGTCAATGATAGAAGTTGGCCCAGGGCGCGTTCTTCAGGGCCTTGTCAACAAGACCCTGCCTGACGTGGAATGCCACACCACAAACAACCTTGAATCCCTCAATCGTTGCCTACAACTTCATCAATAAAAGGCTTTTTTCCTATGCCAAAATTAAAATCACAAGAAGATATTCTCAAGATGCGAAATGCCGGACGGCTTGCCGCACAAACATTGCGCCATGTGGGTCAGTTCGTAAAACCAGGCGTCAGCACAGAAGAACTTAATACAATTGTTCATGAATTCATTGTATCCCACGGAGCCTACCCCAGCCCGCTTCAATACCGAGGTTATCCCAAATCTGTTTGTACAAGTATTAATGATGTTATTTGCCATGGAATCCCCAGCTCAAAAGAAATTTTAAAAGAGGGAGACATTATCAATATTGACGTCACCGCTACTTTAGATGGGTACTTTGGCGATTGTTCTCGAACTTTTTTTGTTGGGGAACACATTCCAGAAGATCGGTTGAAAGTGACTAGAGTTGCTGAAGAAAGCCTTGCTAGAGCTATTTTAACCGCTAAGCACGGAAATCGTATTGGGGACATCGGCCATGCTATTCAATCTTATGCGGAGAAAGAAGGCTGCGGCGTGGTTCGTGATTTTGTTGGCCACGGCATTGGTAAAGTCTTCCATGAAAAAGACTTACAAATTCCTCATTTTGGAAAGGCGGGCACGGGCTTAAAAATTACAAGAGGAATGATATTTACCATTGAACCCATGATAAATGGAGGCGATTGGCGCGCCCAACTCATGAAAGATGGCTGGACAGCAAAAACATTAGATGGAAAACCGTCGGCCCAATTTGAACATACATTCGCTATTGTGGGTGATGGTGTAGAAATACTAACTGCACTTGAAGACGATCCTATTGCCTTAAGAGCTCAAGAACTAGGCGCCAATATTCTTTGGCCTACACTTACAAGTAAAAAATAAAATGACTATTTATCCAAAAAACCCCATTGAGGTTGTCAATATCAATTTGTGTTCGTTGAACGGGAAAATTGGACGCACTCGCTCTGAGTCCACACCAACTCGTCATGAACAAGGAATCACATGCGACGAAGATTTTGCCCTCATGGAACGCATAGTAAGCGAAAGCGATGCCGTCTTTATTGGCAACCGCTCTATGGGCTCAGAAAAAGGCGCCTTTAGCGTGGCTCACATGCGCAAGAATAAAAATCTCCCCCCAGACCCTTTTTGGGTGATATTTACACAAAGCGGACAGGTTTACCCTGACAATCATTTTTGGGATCAAAATCATATTCCAAAAATAATCTTCAAATGCACTGATTTCAATTTAAGCTCAAAACCCCAACTATCCGTTGAAAGCAAAGTAATCAAAGAAAACGAATTCCCTTTCCTGGAAGGGAACATAAATGGACTTTACCTTTATCTTTCTCAAAGGGGCGCAAAAAAGGCAGCTCTTTTTGGAGGAGGTCAGCTCAATGGATTGTTCTGGCAGCACAATTTGGTTGATAAACTCTATTTGACAATCAGCCCAGTTCTTATTGGGGGGGTAGGCGCTCCAGAGCTCATAGAATCTTCAATACCTTATTTAAAACAGCTCAGCATTGAAGAATGCCGTTTTTCCAATGGCTTTGTTTATCTTACGTTGCAGTCAGAAATTAAGGTAAAAAAGTAGTTGACCCAAATTCTTAGCAAAGGTATTTAGAGCACAATGAGAATGATTCTCATTTTCAACTTTATTCTTTTAAGGTAAAACTATGGATACGCTTACTTTACCCACACCTTCAAATATTATTCTTCATGGCACAACTTCTCCAGCACCAAGACAGCTTGATATAAAACAGGAAAAAGAAACACAAACATGGTTTCAATGCTTAGAAACAGAAAACAAAGTTTACCATACCGGCATCGATAGCCAGGATTTTACGAAACAAGAAGGGTTCTGCAAAAAACTGAACGCCACACGGCGTAAAGAATTTTATAATAACGCCAACAGGAACTTAATTGGTAAATTTTATCATGGTATCCAAAATGGGAAAAAAGAGCTCAACGAAAATCAAGCCATTACAATTTTAAAAAAGAATCTTCAATTAACACCCTCTACTCAACTCAACGCACAATTTGCCAAAACATTTTTAGATCAAAATAACAATAATCCAAAAATTCAAACACTGATATCAATTGTCAGCAGTTACTGTGAATCTCTTTTTTCATCTTCTTCCAATCCTAAAAACAATATTCGAGAAACCACCAACGATTTTTTTCAAAAACTTCTTTCTCTTATTGATGATTCAGAAAATAAAAATTCTGCCATGCTCACTTTGAACGAAATGATTATTCACGGAGCAGAATTCATTAATATTTCACACGACAGAATTGATATCTATAGAAACTCGATCAATGCCTTCTCCCAAAATTGCGAAATTTTTCTAAACCTCATTTTTGAAAGTTTAGGAATTCAAGAAGAGCAAGAGGGTTATCACCAATTTACATCATTATTTGCTAATGCAGTTTCTCAATCAGCCCTATTGATGATCTACAAACAAAAATCTATAGGTCAAAAAATTCTTTTTGCAGTAAAAAGAGCATTTATTCCACTGGCTTATATTCTGAATAATATGGTCTCCTGCTTGAATGATTTTTATATGGTTCCCTTGTTATCTGGCGTACTTGTCACAGCTGCTGCCATCCCTTTGCTCATTATTATTGGAGGTATATTTAGCTTTGTCATAAACTATGCCTTTGACAAATGCGTAGATGCTGCCTTTAGCCACGCTACCCAAAATATTCGCAAAGATTCTGACAATCATATTCGCTCTTTGATATCAAATAATATCTTGAATTTCACACAACAAAATACCACTGAAGAAAAAAGCACTTATCCCATAAGAGTTGCAGACGAAAAATCCACCGAAGTTCCAAGCTATAACAAAATTCGTAGCAACAATAAGGGCGTAACCCAAAAACCAATCAATATTTCTAAAGAAAACTATTTCCTGAAAGATAAAATAACAAAAGAAGAAATAGACAATGCAAAAGAATTCATTTCACAAAACAAAAACCTCAAAGAAAACGTTATTTTTAAAAAAATCGAAGCTATCAAAGCAAAGCCAGAAGGCCAATCCCAGGAAACACACAACAAAACTCACATTAGCGAGTTCTTTAAAACAGTTGCAATAAATCAACGAGAATTACCTACTGGCAAACTACTCAATTTAGCTCACAAACTCACGAATTGTTCTGATGAACTAAATGAAGGTGAACTTGAAAAAATTCAACTGGATATTTTTCAACTGAGTGAAGAAATTTCCAAAAACTACCTCGAAACCCAAATGCCAGAATTAAGTCCTGAAACACCTTCAGAAAATAATTTACATGCCTCAGATAACTATGATTGCCTAAAAAAATATATTCAGTCACATATTATGGTTTTTTCCTTGGTGTTAGCGGGCAACAGACGCTCATGGAAAGCAAAAGCTCTTCACTATTCTTTTCTTCCTACATTTATTGTAGGAGACGCCATTGTAGACAACTTCGGCTTTTTGTTCACTTGGATTATTGAAAATTATGATCAATTTTCTAGCTCAAATACCATTAGACTTGTTACAGAGAATGTTATTAGCGCATTCATTGGACTAATTCCTTTCGCAGGTATTTTGTTTTTTTTTTTTTTTTTAAAACAAAAACAAGAGGAAATTGATAAAAATGAAATCCAAAAGCCAAATGAACACATTAAAGAACTGACTGATAAGTATATTCAATATCAAAAAGAAGATATTGAACGAATTATCAAAAAAATTCAAAGTGATAATATTTCTATTGAATTAAAAGATAAATACAAAGCACACATGAATAATCTCAAAGAAAAAGGTAAAACTTGTCGAGAATTCATGGAACAACCGCGCCATTTCATTTTCACAATTAATTCCGAGAATGTTATTAAAACCAAGGCAATACTAGATTTAAACAGTAAACCAGAAAATTGGTTTTCTTACCCTCTTAGTAAGTTTGAGCTTAAAGAAAAAGCAACCCAGATGAGTTTGTAAAAAAAAGAAATCAAAACTTCTAAAGGCAAAGATGATAAAGGAATAATTGAAAAAGGTTCTTATTTTTGCAACTGCTGCTCTAGAATTTATGGGTCTAAAGGACAAATACTGCTTTTATCCACCAAAGAATCACATAATCGCTGAACAAATTTTATTCTAAACTGAGGTTGAGAGGTTGATAACGCGTTGGCATGCCCAGCCCAGGGCACTACCCAGAGTTCTTTGGGCTGCGAAGCCAAATTATAAAGCTTTTCTCCCAAATAGTAAGGTACAACTTTATCTTGTTTGCTGTGAATAAATATCTTAGGAATTTTTATTTCTTGAATATAGGATTCTGGACTGTAGGAATCTGTGACAAGAAAACTAAGCGGCCATTGTAGTGGCCATGTCAGCCAAAAATCAGATAATTTATCACGAGCTATCACACGATATTTGTCAACGAGGTCTTGCAGGAAATACGATCAACATTGTTCCTTATAAATAACCAAAACTTCAAGTACTTTTTTACTAAAAACCATAGAATCTCTTGCGTAAACATGAAAAATTTCGAACTTGAGGTTATTGCTAACCCCAATGAAATAACCGCAACGAAAATCCATGGACGCTAATGCTTGGAACTAAAATACAAACACCCACCCCATGATGTTTTGCTTGCACTAATAATTCAGCATAAACAGGATCAATTTCTGAGCAAGCTGAGAAATGAGTGGCAATAGACTCCGCTTCCACATTGGAACCACGCATAAGCACAAAAAACAAATAGGCATCATCCCCATTGCGCTTTGCGTGCATCAGTTCTTCAAGATGTTTTTGACCTCTGGTGGTGACGGCATCTGGAAATGCATAAGAACCATCGTCGCGACGTAAGGTAACGCTTTTTACTTCAATCCAACATTTCTTAGGACTGCTTGGTGTCGTTAAACAAAAATCAAATCGCGTGTGAACGTTGTATTTCACCTCGCGACTAAAACAAGTATAATTTTGAAATTTTTCGTAAGGGAATCCAATATTTTGAAAAGAATTTTGAATTGGCTTTCCAATAGTTTCTTCAAGCAAACGATAGACAAAATGATTGGCTTGGCCGGTATTCAAGCATGCTAAGCCATCCTGCAATTGCAACAGTTCCAACGTATGCTTTAGCTTCCTATCTGGATTGGGAGAAAGCAGCGTGTAGGCAGCACAACCGTAATCCAGACAACTTTTCATACTGCCACTATTGGGACAATGAACAATGTCCGTAGTGCCATCAGAAAGCTCTACGTGAACCATAAATCGCTTTTCTCGTTTTAAGAAAAGACCTTGACGCAATGGGGCGTCATAAGGCAACAGAAGCATGATTAATTTATCCGTTTCTCAAGAGAAAGATTAGAAAATATTTCTTGGACTTTTTCAACTGAGACTGTATGTATTTTACTGCAATAGTGACAACGAACCGATAAATCTTCACCTTTACGACACATATCTTCTATATCTGCCAAAGGGAAAATACGGATAGCATCCACACTTTTTTCTATAGAACAGGAGCACTCAAACTTGGGGTTTAAACTTTTTAAAGCTTTTGTTTGATGAGGAATTAAACATTGCGAGAGCACATCTGGGTCAGAGTTTTGTTCATAAAGCTCACGAAGAGACCTAAGATTATAAAAATGAGTAGACATTTCCTCAGAAACTTCTTGAGGTATGTTTGGCAACTCTTGGTAAATAAAACCAAAAGCACGCAAAGTTTGTGAACCTTCATCAACCCAGCTGGAAACCTTCAATTTTGTATTCATCTGATAGCTTATTGCTAAATGATCGTTCACAGCTTCTTCCAGAGAATTTGTCAAAAGTGCCGTCACACCTTCAAATAGCTTGTTTGTTTTTTTTTGAGAACGAACAGTTCTAACCACATAGTTAATGAGGGGATCTTTGCCAGCATCGAGAGCTTTAATGACATCAGAGTCCTCATCACAGTCAATATATCCTCGAGTGCTTGCTTGTGAGGTTGTTTCTGCCCCAATAGAAAAATGCTGACCACCTTGAACACGCAAGTTGATCCGCTCTTCATCCTCCAGCAAAGAAGCTAAAAGCATGCTGGAAAGTATAGCATCAGATAGATAAATTCCACGGGCAAAATTCAAACCATGCTGCTTTCTCACAGATTCTACCAAATGACTTAAATGCAACATTCTATATGTATAAATAACATTATTGTCTGAACCAAAAAACAAATAATCTTGAAACACGTTATGTTCCTTAAGGAAGAAAAAAAGGCAGGAAGAAGGGCAAAGATTTACTTACTCAGGAGCGCCCACCCGTACCATCGCTGTTCGTAATACGCGCTCAGAAATTTTGTAGCCAGCCATAAACTCATCCACAACTGTTTCGTCTTTTAAAGAAGGATCAACGATCTTAGCTATGGCATTATGATACATAGGATTGAAAGGCTCTCCTTTCCCTGGAAGTCTTTCAATGCCGTGTTTTTTAATAGCATCTTGGAAAGTCTTCGTGACCAGCTGAACACCCTCAACAATGGCGCCCATTTTGGGATCAAAATCTTGGCCGCAGGCTGCAACTGTTTCATCAATTGTAGCCATAGCTTTATCAAAAGCATCAACCACAGGAAGAAGATCTTTAGCAAAATCCGCAATAGAATAATGGCGTGTATCCATTTTTTCTTTTTCAAGACGCTTACGGGTGTTCTCTGCTTCTGCCGCAATGCGCAACATACGATCGTAGGTTTCCTCGTATTTTGCCTTCATTTCAGCTAGTTCTTTTTCCACAACTTCTAGGGGCGAAAGTTCAGCACTATTTTTGCAAGATTCTTTGGAAGCTTCCTGCTGATTCTCACATGAGGGCACAGAATCATCAGCCTGAGAAAGACAAAGTTTAACATTGGAAAAAAACATATTTATAACCTCTCGATGAAAGCGGAAGACAGCGCAAGGTAACTAGTACGTCTTTGCGTGAAATGAATTTAAGCGGATATTAGTTCAGTCAATGGTTTTGATTCCCTGAAAACACAAAATCTGATAATGAACCATATTTACACTAAGTCCAAAAGAAAGGCTAGAATAGATATGCTAGATCCTAAATTTATACGCGATAATCTTGATAAAGTAGTGTACGGTGCAAAATCAAAAGGCTTTCCTTTTTCACCAGAGCTTTTCACCGAACTTTACGAAAAAAGAAATGAATTTATCAAGCAAACAGAAGAACTACGAAGCCGCCGCAATGCTGGCTCAGAAAAAGTTAAAAGAGCAAGCTCCAAAGAAGAACGAGACGTTTTGGTTTCAGAGATGAAAGAAGTCGGAGTAGCTTTGGAACAATTCGAAAAAAAATTGAAAGACACTGAAGCAGAATTCCAAACACTCTTGCTCTCCATTCCAAGCATACCATCTCATGATACGCCCCAAGGCGCCTCCGATGCAGACAATCAAGAACTTTATAAAATAGGCCAAATTCCTCAATTCTCGTTTACCCCAAAAGATCACATGGAACTGGGCAAACTCCATGGCATTATCGATTTTGAAAGGGGCACACAAATCTCAGGCACTCGCAGCTATTTTCTCACAGGCCTGGGCGCCGAATTGGAAAGGGCCGTGCACTCTTTGGCGCTTGACCTCCTAAAACAAAGAGGATTCCAACAAATGAGTGTCCCTGTTCTTGTAAGAACTTCTGCCATGGAGGGAACTGGATACCTTCCTGGCGGCGCAGATCAAGCTTATTTCATTGAAAAGGATGACATGTGGCTTGTAGGAACATCCGAAGTTTCTTTGGCGAGCTACCACCAGAATGAAATTCTTTCTGCGTCCGATTTGCCTAAAAAATTCCACGCATGGTCAAGCTGTTTTCGCAGGG
>JAIXXU010000233.1 GCA_027490595.1 Pseudomonadota bacterium | reverse complement strand
CAAGGGAACCTATCTTAAGTCTATTTACATGAGTTCCACTATGGGACCTTCTGTGCGCGTTGTTACAGAGTAGGTCTATTGGGAAGTTTGTAATTTTTTTCGTATGAGTCTGAGACTGCTGGTTGACTTCGGTTTTTAAAAGATACCAATCTCTCAAGTCATTTTGGTGATGGTTTCTTTCCCGCATAGACGACTCCTACCCCTAAAACCCAGTGTGGTTTCGTAAATCGCACACATTTTTGAGGAGGATGTTTTGGATCGCAATTCAAAACTCCAATGGCGCGATGGCGTCTTGGAAGCCCTAGATAGATCTGGGGCAGTGTTTATTGCTAATTATACCGGTATGACTGTGGAGCAGCTCACTGATCTCCGTCGTGCTCTGAAAGCTGTCAATGCAGATTTTCAGGTGGTAAAAAACAAGATAGCTCAAAAAGCTATCGTGGGTCGTGATGAGTCTGTCATGACATCTTTGTTAAAAGGACAAACAGGTCTTGTGTTTGCTTACGGCGATCCTGCCGCAGCGGCAAAAGCGGTGTCCGAGTCAGCAAAAAAGTTTGAGAAGCTCAAGATAGTGGGTGGCTATATGGAAAAGTCTGCCCTCAATCCTGCGGCTGTGGAAAGCTTAGCTTCTTTGCCGTCACGCGACGTTCTTTTGGGCCGTATTGTGGGCTCCTTGGTAGCTCCTCACAGAGGTATTCTTGGTGTTCTCAATGGTGTTTCCAGAAATATGGTTCAAGTGCTTAATGCCATCAAAGATAAAAAAGCTGGCTAATAATTTAATTTTTGTTTTACCTTAGAAAGGAAACGTTATGTCAATTACAAAAGAACAATTTATCTCCTACATCGAAAACCTTACACTTATTCAGGCTGCTGATCTTGTAAAAGAGCTTGAAGATAAGTTTGGTGTTTCTGCTGCAGCTCCTGTTGCGATGATGGCAGCTGCTCCTGCTGCAGGCGCGGCAGCGGCTTCTGAGCAAACAGAATTTGAAGTAATTCTCAAAGTATCTGGCGACAAAAAACTGGATGTAATTAAAGAAGTTCGTGCTATCACAGGACTTGGTTTGAAAGAAGCTAAGGATCTCGTGGAAGGCGCTCCAAAATCACTTAAATCTGGCGTAAGCAAGACTGAAGCTGAAGATATCAAGAAAAAACTTACTGCAGTAGGTGCTACTGTTGAAGTTAAATAACTTTGATTTCTCTTTTCCTGCACTAATTGAACCGAGGTAAGCTCCTGTAAAGGACTTACCTTGTTTTGGTGTATATACTGTTTCAAAAGTTTTTTAAGTGCACGTGTTAATGAGCTGTTGAAACCGTACATGCCAATGTTCTCCATCACCTCTCCCCTAAGGACGCCAATATGGAAAACCAACCGTCTTCTTCGTCAAAAAAGAAAAAAGCTGAAAAAGGTAATCAAGAAAATTTTTCTAGTAGCTTTTTTAGGCACCGTCGTTCTTTTGCAAAAGTTAAACCAATCATCGATATGCCCAATCTTATCGATATCCAAAAGAAATCCTACGCTGAATTTTTACAAGCTGATGTAGCTTCAGAGAGTCGTTTAGACTCAGGGTTACAAGGTGTTTTTAAAAGCGTATTTCCCGTTCAGGATTTTGAATCAACGGCTTCTGTCGAGTTCGTTAGCTACTCACTGGATGAGCCTAAGTACAATGTTCATGAATGTCGCTCTAAGGGCATGACCTATGCGGCGCCTGTCAAGGTTCTCATTCGCTTGTTAATTTGGGATATTGATCACAATACAGGTGTTCGTTCCATCCGTGGTTTTAAGGAACAGGAAGTTTATTTTGGCGAAATCCCGCTCATGACAGAAAACGGTACCTTTATCGTGAATGGTGTGGAACGTGTGGTAGTTTCTCAGCTTCATCGTTCGCCAGGTGTTTTCTTTGACCATGACAAGGGTAAAACGCTCTCCTCAGGTAAGTTCTTGTACAACGCGCGCGTGATACCATATCGTGGCTCTTGGCTTGATCTCGAATTTGATACCAAAGATATTCTTTATTGCCGCATTGATCGTCGTCGAAAAATGCCAGTCACTGTTTTGCTAAAGGCTCTTGGTTATTCGGCAGAAGAACTTCTTGGAACATTCTATGATTGCGAAACTATCGTTGTAAAAAATGAATCTTACTTTCGTAAAGTGAACCTTGACAATCTGAGAGGGCAAAGAGCGTCCTCTGATATTATGGATCCTAAAAATCCGACTCAAGCTCTGATCAAAAGAAACCGTAAGTTTACTCCTTTGCATATCAAGCAATTAAAAGCAGCCGGTGTTGAGCAATTAGAAATATTCAAAGAAGAATTGATCGGCAAAATTATCGGCAAAGATGTGATTGATATGAATACTGGTGAAGTTATTCTTCCAATCAATACTGAAATTAATGAGAAAGTACTCGAGGCCTTAAGAAATTATGGAATGAATCAATTCGAAATATTATTTATTGATGAATTGAACGTTGATTCTTCCTTCCGCGACACCTTAATGATTGACAAGACTTCAGGTACTGAGGATGCGCTTCTTGAAATTTACCGTCGTATGCGTCCCGGAGATCCTCCTACCCTTGAGAATGCCAGTAACCTCTTCCAAAATATGTTTTTTGAAAAAGATCGCTATGATTTGTCTAGGGTTGGTCGTTTAAAGCTAAACGAAAAGCTTGATTTAACTTTAGATATTGACCACCGAACACTAACACGCGAAGATATCATTGGCTCAGTGAAGCGTCTTTTAAATGTTCGCAGTGGAAAAATTAAAGTTGATGACATTGACCATTTAGGAAACCGTCGTGTTCGTGCTGTGGGCGAGCTTCTCGAGAATCAATATCGTGTAGGCTTAACTCGCATAGAACGTGCCATTAAAGAACGTCTTCAGTTGCAAGATCTTGATAGCTTGATGCCCCATGATCTTGTCAATGCAAAACCAGTAACAGCTGTTGTTAAAGAATTTTTTGGCTCTTCACAGCTTAGCCAGTTCATGGATCAAACAAATCCGCTTGCTGAGGTCTATCATAAGCGCCGTTTGTCAGCTCTTGGGCCTGGCGGTTTATCTCGTGAAAGGGCAGGCTTTGAGGTGCGTGACGTTCACCCCACTCACTATGGCCGTATTTGTCCTATTGAAACCCCTGAAGGTCCTAACATTGGTTTGATTGTTTCCTTGGCGTCCTTTGCTCAGGTAAACAAGTATGGGTTTATTGAAACTCCTTATCGTTCTGTTACTGACAGGCTTCCACAAAATGACGTTCGCTACTACTCGTCTCTCGATGAGTGGCGTGACCATGTCATTGCTCAAGCACATATCAAGCTTGACGATGAAAACAAAATTCCTGCATCTGATCTTCTCAATGCACGCTGTGCTGGAGAAACAAATATTTATTCTGCAGATGAAGTAGATCTCATGGATGTTGCTTCCAACCAAGCAGTATCCGTAGCAGCGTCTCTTATTCCATTCTTGCAAAATGACGATGCCCATCGAGCTCTTATGGGTGCCAACATGCAACGCCAAGGTCTCCCTTTGGTGAAAACTCGTGCTCCCCTTATTGGAACGGGCATGGAGCGCAAGCTTGCCGCGGATTCTGGCGTAACTGTTGTAGCAAATCGTGCGGGTACGGTAATTACCGTAGACGCTCAACGTGTCGTGATAAAAGCAAATGAAACCCCTGCTGAAGTGACTGAAGTAACTGAGGTAGCTTCTGAAGTTGATATTTATACCCTTGAAAAATTCCAACGTTCTAATCTAGATACCTGTGTGAACCAACGTCCTATTGTAAAAGTAGGAGATAAAGTTGACAAAGGCGATATCATTGCAGACGGCTTTGCAACAGAAATGGGTGAGTTAGCCCTGGGGCAAAACGTTGTGGTCGCCTTCCTTCCATGGAATGGCTACAATTATGAAGATGGTATCGTTGTATCTGAACGAGTTGTTCGTGATGATCTTTATACATCCGTTTACATCCAAGAGTTTGAGTGCATTAGCCGTGATACCAAACTTGGAAAAGAAGAAATTACCTCAGATATCCCTAATGTAAGTGAAGAATCATTAAAAGATTTGGATGAAGCTGGTATTGTTAGAATTGGAGCAGAGGTAAAACCAGGAGATATCCTTGTTGGTAAGCTTACTCCAAAGGCTGAAACTCAGTTGACTCCCGAAGAAAAACTTTTGAGAGCTATATTTGGAGAAAAAGCAGCAGACGTTCGTGATACTTCTTTGAAAGTGCCACCAGGGGTTCAGGGAACTGTAATTGCAGCAACGGTTTTCTCCAGAGAAGGAGCTGAACTAGATAGCCGCATGCAGCAAGTTCAAGAACTAGAAGTTGAGGCCCTCAAAAAGAATGAGCGTGACCGCATTCATATCATTCGCCAATCCGCCGTGGAAAAAATTGAAGCTCTTCTGGTTGGCGAAGTCGTTGCTGTTTCTTTTGAGTCCGGTTCTAAAGGAAAAACCAAGAAAGTTGCTTCTGGTGATAAGCTTACAAAAGAAGCAATCAGTCTTTTAACCATCGAGCAGATCAAATCTCTTGAAGTTGTAAAACCTGAAAAAACAGCTGTTCTTTCCAAGATTAAAAAATCTATGGAAGAAAAGATAGCGCTCGTTCGTGAGATGACTGAAACTCAAATCGCGCGCGCTAAGCGCGGTGATGAGCTTCCTCCTGGTGTTATCAAAATGGTAAAAGTTTATGTAGCCATCAAACGTCGTCTGCAGGTTGGTGACAAACTAGCGGGTCGCCATGGAAACAAAGGTGTCATTTCTAAAATTGTCCCTGTAGAAGATATGCCATTTCTTGAAAATGGTCAGCCTGTAGATATTGTTCTCAGTCCTCTCGGTGTTCCGTCTCGTATGAACATCGGCCAGATTATGGAAACTCACTTTGGTTGGGCTGCGCGCGGGTTGGGCCAGAAAATTAATGAAATGCTTGATAAAGCCGCGCCGCGTCACGAATTAGAAAGTTTCTTATTTAAAATTTGGGACGACTCCTCTGTAAGAGACTTCGTTAAATCTTGCCCTGATGATGAACTTCGCCAATTTATTCGCAAATACAGGGAAGGTGTGACTCTCTCTAATCCTGTATTTGATGGTGCCGAAGAATCAGAAATTTTTGATTACTTGGATTTGGCAGGCCTAGATCGTTCCGGTCAGGTCACTCTTTACGATGGTCGTTCGGGTGAGAAATTTGCTCGACCTGTCACTGTGGGCGTTATGTATGTTTTACGTCTACACCACTTGGTAGAAGAGAAAATCCACGCGCGTTCTATTGGACCCTACAGCTTAGTCACTCAACAGCCTCTTGGTGGTAAGGCCCAATTTGGTGGTCAGCGACTTGGAGAAATGGAAGTATGGGCAATGGAAGCCTATGGCGCAGCTTATACACTTCAAGAGTTCCTCACTGTGAAGTCTGATGATATCGCGGGTCGTACCAAAATGTATGAAGCTATTGTGAAGGGCGAAAATATGATGATTCCTGGATTGCCTGAATCGTTCAACGTTCTTGTCAAGGAAATGCAATCGTTGGCCTTGGATATCAGTTTGGTGAAGAACGATGATGAAGAGATGACCGTGGATGAACTGCAAAAAAACATTCGCGAAATTCAATAAATTTTATCCAGACCAGAGTCTTTAACTTTGTCTGAATTACTAGGAGCTAACGGCCCATGACGCTCAATGAAAATACAAAAGATATGATGAACTTTTTTGAAAAAGTTACAGAAGCAACAACATTTAACGCTGTTCGTATTGGACTTTCTTCTCCAGAGCGTATTCGTAGCTGGTCTTATGGTGAAGTTAAAAAGCCAGAAACTATCAATTACCGTACGTTTAAGCCTGAACGTGATGGTCTTTTCTGTGGAAAAATATTTGGTCCCGTTCGCGATTTTGAGTGTATTTGCGGGAAATACAAACGCAAAAAACATCGTGGTACTGTTTGTGAAAAATGTGGTGTGGAAGTAATTGAAAGCCGCGTTCGCCGTGAGAGACTTGGCCATATCAACTTGGCAAGTCCTGTAGCGCATATTTGGTTATTAAAAAGCTTGCCATCTCGTATCGGTGCTGTTCTAGATATGTCCCTAAAAGACTTGGAAAAAGTTCTTTACTGTGAAGCTTATGTGGTGTTGGATCCAGGGCAAACAGATTTGAAAAAACAGGAACTTATTTCTGAAGAAAAATTTGCAAATAAATTAAGAGAGTTTGGTAACAACACATTCCGCGTTGGGATTGGTGCAGACGCCCTACTAGACATGTTACAGGCTGTAGATGTTTATGAGCTTTATGAGTATTTGAAAGAAGCTCTTAGAACAACCACCTCTGATGCTCAAAGCAAAAAAATTATCAAGCGCATCAAAGTTGTTGGTGCTTTTACTCAAAGCCAAAATAAACCAGAATGGATGATGTTAACCGTTATCCCTGTATTGCCGCCCGATCTTCGTCCATTAGTTCCTTTGGACGGTGGCCGTTTTGCCACTTCTGATCTCAACGACCTCTACAGGCGTGTTATCAACCGCAATAACCGTTTGTTGCGGCTCATGGAGTTGAATGCTCCTGAAATTATTGTTCGCAACGAAAAAAGAATGCTGCAAGAAGCTATCGATGCTCTTTTTGACAATGGGCGCCGTGGAAAAGTCTTTACCGGTCCAAACAAAAGACCTCTTCGTTCCCTATCAGACATGCTCAAAGGAAAAAGTGGTCGCTTTCGGCAAAACCTTCTTGGAAAGCGTGTAGACTACTCGGGTCGTTCTGTCATCGTGGCTGGTCCAGAGCTAAAGCTGCACCAATGCGGTTTGCCTAAGCAAATGGCTCTTGAAATGTTTAAACCTTTTCTATTCAATAAACTTGAAGAACGTGGTTATGTTTCAACTATAAAAAGTGCAAAAAAAATGGTCGAAAAAGAAAGACCAGAAGTGTGGGACTTGCTTGAGGAATGCACAAAAGAGCATCCCGTTCTGTTAAACCGTGCCCCAACGCTTCACCGACTTGGTATTCAGGCCTTTGAGCCAGTGCTCATTGAGGGTAAGGCTATCCAGCTACATCCTCTTGTTTGTCAGGCCTTCAATGCTGACTTTGATGGCGATACCATGTGCGTCCACGTACCGTTAAGTATTGAAGCTCAAATTGAAGCTCGCGTGTTGATGATGTCAACCAACAATATTCTGTCTCCTCAGCACGGAACACCGATTATTGAGCCTCGCAAAGATATCGTTCTTGGTCTTTACTACCTCACTCGCGAAAACATCACTTGCCGGGGTGATAGCAAGAAGTTTGCAAGCCTTGATGAGGTTCGCGTTGCCTTTGATCATGGTTTTGTTGAGCTCCATACTCGTGTTTTTGTTCGTCTTGAGAAGGGTGATAAAGCTCTTGTTCAAACCACTGTCGGACGTTGTTTGCTGAAAGAAGTTGTCCCTTATGGCGTACCCTTCTTTCAAAAATACAATAAAGCCCTTGATCAAAAAGCGTTAGCAATGCTTGTCAACGACACTTATCGTTTATGTGGCGCAAAAGAAACAGTTTTGCTTGCTGATGCCTTGCGTGAGCTTGGATATCGTTATGCTACTGAGTCAGGAATTTCTATTGCTATCAAAGACATGGTTGTTCCAAGTGAAAAAACACAACTACTCGATGCCGCCTATGCAGAAGTAAAAGAAGTTCGAGAACAATATTCTGAAGGACTTATTACAGAAGGCGAGCGCATCAATAAAGTTATTGACATTTGGTCTCGCGTTCAGGATGAAATTACTCATAAAATGTTAAAGCAGCTTGAAACACAAGATGCTGTCACTCAAAAAGGTGAGCGTGTTACCATTCAGTCTTTCAACTCATTGTACATGATGGCGGACTCTGGCGCCCGTGGTTCAAAGCAGCAGATGCGTCAGCTTGCAGGTATGAAAGGCCTTGTGGCAAAAGCTACGGGTGAAATTATTGAAACCCCTGTGACTTCAAACCTTAGGGAAGGGTTTACAATCCTTCAATACTTTATCAATACTCACGGTGCACGAAAAGGACTGGCAGATACGGCCTTAAAAACCGCATCATCGGGTTATCTTACTCGTCAGCTTGTTGACGTTGCTCAAGATACCATTGTTTCTGAAGTCGATTGCGGCTCTTTGGATGGCGTTGAAGCAACGTCTGTCGTTGAGGGTGGTGAAATAATTCAAAAAGTTGGCCATCGTGTCTTGGGTCGCACATCGCTTTACGACTTAAAAAATCGCTTAACTGGTGAAGTTATAGTTAAGGCTAATGAAGAAATCAATGAAGATGCTGTTATTCTTATTGATGAAGCAAAAATAGACCGTATTTATGTTAGATCAGTCCTCACCTGTCGCACCCGACGCGGTGTCTGCGCGAAGTGCTATGGGCGCGATTTGGCTACTGGCCACTTGATCAATGTGGGTGAGGCTGTAGGGGTTATCGCTGCTCAGTCTATTGGTGAACCGGGAACACAGCTTACCATGCGTACTTTCCACTCTGGTGGTACTGCTACAACGCAATCGCAAGCATCAAGTTTTGAGGCTAAGGTTGAAGGTACTGTTAAACTCATTAACGTGAATCTTGTGCGGGGACGTAGCGAGTGGAACACGGCCATGGGACGAAATGGTGAACTTGTTGTTTACGATCTTGATGGTTCTGAACGCGACAGGCACTCTATTCCCTACGGTGCTAAGGTATTTGTAAAAGACAATGACAAAGTCAAAATTGGATCTCAGCTCATTGAATGGGACCCTCACTCTGTTGTGATTGTATCTGAGGTTTCTGGAACAATTAAATTCCAAGACTTGTTTGAAGGCGTTTCCATGGAAGAGCGCACGGATGAGGTTACAGGCTTAACCCGTCGTGTGGTTATTGAAAATAAAGACACTAAAATTAAGCCAGCTCTTGTTGTTGTTGATGCATCGGGTACGGCAATTCGCCTGACTGAGACACGCGATGCGCGTTATCCTCTTCCAAGTGGTGCGATCGTTATGTATGCGGATGGCGATCAGGTGTTTCCTGGAGATGTTTTGGCCAGAATTCCACGCGAGCAGGCAAAAACGAAAGATATTACCGGTGGTCTTCCTCGCGTTGCAGAACTTCTACTGGCTCAAAAGCGTCGTACATTTGCTATCAT
>JAIXXU010000160.1 GCA_027490595.1 Pseudomonadota bacterium | reverse complement strand
TTTTTTTTGAAAAAATAATATAAAGTCTTTACGTGCTTCTAAGTCTTTGGGTATAAGTATTGATGGTAATTCTTTGGTATCAAATCCTATTTCACTCTTGTTCATAGCGTCTTGAAAATTAGAAAGAAATTCAATGATTAGTTTTTTTTCTTCATTTGACTTGATATTGATATCAGTTATTAGACCTTGATATAATTCTACTTTGGCATCAATTTTTTCTTTCTTGCTGATATTTGGTTTTTGAATGCCAGCTTGCATGAGGCCAAAATGGGCAACAGACATGGTTGCTGTTGCCAAGGAGCCTGCAGTTTGTGTGAGGGTTTGTAGTGCTCGAGAAAAGATACCTAACGTCATGAAAACTTCCTTAAAAAACAGTTCGTAAACGAAATTTTATAAATAAACTATCAAGAGTGAATGATAAACCCAACACTTACAAGGCTTCCAAATAAAAGCAAATGAATGCCTGCAAGCGCCAGGGTTTTGTTGTGTAACTTTGAGGGGGCAAAGAAAAATATTTGTTTGAAAATTAGAATAGCTATAGGTACAGATAATAATGGCAAACTGGCGCAAAAATAAAGCTTTTTTTGATACCAGTATAAATTCATCAAGTATGTTGCGAGAAGCAAAAAAGCCACTTCTCCTCGCGCAAAATTTCCGCCCCAGCGTGCCGCTAAAGTCATTTTATTCACATTTCTATCTTGCAGGTGATCACGGTAATTATTGATTGCAATGAGTGTTGTAGATAAAAATCCAATTTGCAAAGACGCAATAATGGCATCTGGAATAATTTCTCCAAGAAGTATATACGTCATGCCACATATTGCGCCAAATCCAAAAAAAAGAATCACGAAAATATCTCCAAGGCCAGTATAGGCTAAAGGAAATGGGCCTCCTGTATATAAATATCCACATAGAAGTGAAACGGCTCCTAGTATAAGTATTGGTATACCTCCAGCTAAAACAAGGGGAACACCAAAAAGTATTGCTATAAAAAAACAAATAAATCCTATTCCAAGAACTTGATTTGCTGTTAAAAAACCTTCCAGTGTGATTCGAGTTGGCCCAAGACGGGCTGGGGTGTCGGCACCTTTTTTGAAGTCTATGGCGTCATTGATAAAATTAGTTCCAATTTGAATAAACATCACGCTGAGCAAAGCAAAGATACTTAAGGAAAATGGAATTGTATGGCCTGCATGATAAAAGCCAAGCGCAGTCGATACAAAAATGGGTACTAGTGCAGCACCTAAAGTTTTAGGGCGAGACGCTATAATCAAAGTTTTTAAGAGTGGAGTTTTACTCACAATGAGTCCTTGTTAAAGTATTATTTACGAGTATTTAGCTGAATTATTATTTGGTTTACGGAAGGCGTCTGAATTTTCTGAAGTTTGGCTTTCGTTTTTCCACAAATGCGTTTTTTCCCTCTTTTGCTTCTTCAGAAAGATAATAGAGTAGAGTAGCATTTCCCGCTAAATCCACGAGACCAACCTGTCCATCGCAGTCTGCATTTAGAGCAGCCTTTAAGCAGCGTAGTGCTAAGGGAGAATGTTCCATCATTTCTTGGCACCAGAGTAGGGTTTCTTGTTCAAGGTTTTCGATTGGAACTACTTTATTGACAAGCCCCATTTCAAGGGCTTCTTGCGCATTGTATTGACGGCATAAAAACCAGATTTCCCGTGCTTTTTTCTGTCCAACAATTCTAGCCAAGTAGCTACTTCCAAAGCCTCCATCAAAGGATCCCACCTTTGGCCCTGTTTGCCCAAAACGAGCATTTTCAGCTGCAATTGTTAAGTCACAAACAACATGAAGAACGTGACCGCCTCCAATAGCATAGCCCGCAACCATTGCGATAACAGGCTTTGGCAGAGAGCGAATAGTTTTTTGCACATCTAAAATGTTGAGGCGAGGAATACCATCTTCACCAACATACCCACCATGGCCTCGAACTTTTTGATCGCCCCCAGCGCAGAACGCTTCGTTTCCCTCACCAGTAAGAATGATAACCCCAATATTGCTGTCATCTCTGCAAACATGAAGTGCAATGAGAAGTTCTTCCACTGTTTTGGGGCGAAAGGCATTTCTGACGTGTGGTCTATTGATGGTTATTTTAGCAATCCCATCTTCAGTTCTTTCTAGCTTAATATCTTCGAATTCTTTCATGGGTAACCACGTTTGAATACTCATCACAGTCTTTCCTTTGATATATCTTTAGAAATTTTAGAAAAAAGGGCTTCTGTGAGCCCAATCAATGCATAGTCATGCCGCCGTCAACGGCCAATGTTTGGCCAGTGATGTAGGATGCTGCGGAGCTTGCTAAAAAAATGGCTGATTTAGCAATTTCGACGCCTTCACCAAGCTTTTGAGCAGGTATTTTTTCGAGAACCTTTTGGATGAGATCTTGTCCTAGAGCGCCTGTCATGTCTGTGGAAATGTATCCTGGTGCAATAGCGTTTACTTGGACGTTGCGAGAGGCAAGTTCTAAGGCCAATGATTTCGTGAACCCGATGACACCTGCTTTACTTGCTGCGTATGCAGTTTGACCAGCGCTTCCCGCAAGGCCAACAACGGAAGATAAATTTATGATTTTGCCTGAGCGTTTGCGCATCATGCCCATGGCTACAGCGCGACTACAGTTGAAAACACCTTTAAGATTTATGTTCAGTGTTGTATCCCAGTCTTCTTCTTTAAATTTTACAAAAAGATTGTCACGGGAAATTCCCGCATTATTAATTAGGATATCGATGCCTCCATGTTCTTTTTCTAATGATTTAATAGCTTCTTGAGTGGCATTAAATTGAGAAACAT
>JAIXXU010000023.1 GCA_027490595.1 Pseudomonadota bacterium | reverse complement strand
ACCAGGACTTCCAACTATCATTAGTTTTAAATTACTATTAGTTTGTGCTCTTAATCTCTGCCATGCGGAAATTAGTCCTAAATAGTTTTTTCTTGGCTCAATTGTAGCTAAACTCATTACAAATTTTGGTATACTATTTATTCCTGCAAACCATTTAGAAGTGACTTCCTGAACATCAATTTTATGTATTGGGGAAAATCGGGTGATTAAAATGGTATTTAACGCCAAAGGATCAACATAAACGCGATTTATATTTGGATGGGCACAAGGAATTACAAAAGTACGATTACTTGCCTCAGGTATAATTTTTTGAAGCTCCATTTCAGAATTCGGTGAGTTGCATACAAAATATGAATCAGGCGCACATTGTTTTAGTGCGCCCCAAAAATAATTAGGTCCTGCGCTAGAAGCAAAAGTATCAGGACAAAATATAGGCAAGCCATCATGGAATCTGATTAACTTTTTAGTATTTTTGTGTACCTTAACAGACCTTGGATATGAAAATAATGCAAAATCATAATTCTTAGTATCAAGATAAGGAACTGCAGCTTTACCAGTTGCTGCATCTAGCAACCTTTCAACTCCAATTTGACTCAAGACATATTGTTTATTCAACACGTTATTTTTCTGAGACGGAGTTGATGTTCTGCAAAAAAAATTTCTCCAAATTATTTCTTTACTTATTATTTGATTTAAAGGATATAGGTTGAATTTATTCTTAGAAAAAAGAAGCTTCAAAGATTCGTCTGCTATTTTTGACGAAATTTTACGAAGCAGCTTATTAATTAGAGGTTCGTTGAAAAGATTTCCATTACGAGAACAAATATGTGCAAAAAAGGATGTCTGAGAATACAAATCTTCAATGTTGCTGTTCAAAAATTCCTTCATGCCGTATACAAGACCGTCAATATCTATAGTTGGAGTTTCACACAGTGTTGTGAATATTACCCTTGTATCCTGCGGTATCCCAGCAAAACCATTTTTTTGATTAGCTAACGATATATCAACCAACACTTTGGGTTTCATAGTATTTAATTCCCTAAATAAATCAACATCATTCATAAAGGTGAACTTTATAGCACAAGTTTATATTAGATACAAATAAATAAAATTTTTGTATTTTGGGTATGATTTAAGGATGTAAAATATTTTTGATATAAATATATTTTGAATAAATTTAATAAAAAATATTCATAAATATGTTATTTTGTAATAAAAAATTAAATAATTTATATACAAGTTATATTTTAATATATGGAGATATTCGAGGTATAAATTTCGTGGTGACCTCTTATAAATATTAAGGATCTGAGCTTTAGGGTCTTTATTATACTGTGTCTTAAATATAATTAGAGATTATATTTAAGTAGATTTATCAAGGTAATAAAAATTCTTAAATGATTTAAATTCTTACTTTTTTATGAAAAATGACTTTTTTTTATAATTTTTATCGAAATAAGTAACATTAAATTTAAAGGCAGAAATAATAAAAAAACCAACAATGAGGTGGGTTAATATGAATTTTGAAGTTCTCGATGTAACCAAAATTAATATGGGAAATCAAGGGAAATATTGCGTTTATTTTATAGGTCGGTTTGTGGATTTTTTTTTTTGGATGCCAAAGGACTTCAATAAAAAGAATGATATTTTCAATTCTAGTTTGGCATGATTTATGAGTGTGAGGCACTACCTCTGATTTTAAAAATTCTTCTAAAAGTCAAAAAATAAACCGACGGTTGAAATAATTTTTGCTCTTGCTACAACTTTTTATGATGAAAACCGCATGAGAAAATAACATATTGATATCTCTATATAATTTGTGCATTTGCAACTAGATCATGCGATCTAGTTGCTATTGGATGCTTTTTAAAGAGACTCAAAAACAAGCTTATATCTTTGGCAAAGTGAATCTATTGTTTTGTCAAAGATATAATAACCTGAACTGTAGATTTCATAGTTCCCTCAATTTAAAAATATAAAATTGCTTTATTACTGTTTGACAACAATTCTAAATTATAAGATATAATGAAACCGTTTTATAAAATCTTAGAATAAAACTTTTTTTGACTAGTCTTTATTCTAAGATTTAGCCTCAAAATTAACTGATACTGTTTGTTGTCGTTCAATGTGCATAAAAAGGAAAGGTGATTTTGATGATTGAAATGTTTCGAAATTTTAAAGCTTTCGCTGGAGTGAAAGATCTACCATTTAGAAAAATAACTTGGTTAAAAATCTTTTTAGTTGCCGCATTCTTCTTTTTTTTAAATCAAGTTATAGAATTTAATGTTTTGTTTACTCTAAGTCATCATTATGAAGAGCTTTGTAAGCTTGATTGCGGATGGTATGAGAGTATTGCTGTTAAAGGCTATGACAAACAGCCTCATTTTGGTATTGGTCATCCTAAAATGGATGCAGCTAATTGGGCTTTCTTTCCAATGTTTCCTCTTTTATCCAAAATTATTATTAATCTATTTGGTTTCTCGCCTTCTTTGTCTTTAGTTTTAACTAGTAAATTTT
>JAIXXU010000247.1 GCA_027490595.1 Pseudomonadota bacterium | reverse complement strand
CAGTGCTGTGACTTCCTCTACATTTTCAAATTGTTCAGAGGCATAGGACTCATCTTTGTTGATTATTTTGGAATCAGTATGCTGTTCGGTGGGTTTTGGATTTGTCATTGCAGAGCCAGCTTCTCGAGGAAGCTTTAAGTGATGAATAGCTAGGGGTTCGCCATAGATTTCAGCCATTACAAGCATACCGTTTAATATTTTGACAAGCTGTCGAATATTGCCAACCCATTGTGAACTTTTACATTCTGAAACTATTTCATCGAATAGTACATCTGTGATTTCAATATTCTTTTTGAAGAAAAATGAGGCTACAATTGGCTCTATGTCTTGTAATCTTTGAGACAAAGGTTCTAGGTAAACGTCAACGCCAGTGAGTCTGTTTCGTAAATCTGGCAAGAAACGGCCAGCCTGCACTTCAGCATCGAGGTCAACTGTGGTTGCCGCAAGCGGTTGAAAAAAAGCATGGGCAACTCTGGTGTCGCCTACTCGGTAGTAACTCCCATCGTTGAGCACGCGTAGAAGTTTTCGTTGTGTATTCAGATCTAGGCAATGAACTTCGTCTAAAAATAAGATACCACCGTTAGATTCTGCAATAAAACCGTTTGTTGTGGCATCAGCTCCTGAGAATGCTCCCTTTCTGTGTCCAAAAAGAAGAGAACCCGAGATTTCTGAGTTTAGTTCAGCACAATTGACAGCAACAAACGGGATGGCGCCTTCCTCTTGGCTTCTTTTCCGATGAACAATTTTTGCAAACTCTTCTTTGCCCGTTCCTGTTTGACCAAATAAGATCACGGGAATTTTTTTGTTCTTTGCCACGGCTACTGAAACTTTTTCATGGAACTCAGAAATAACAATGCCACCAGGGTATTTGGTCCAAACTTCTGCGCCTAAGCGGTGTGCCTTGCATTCTTGAGCTCGTCGCCCTTCAATTTTTGCGCTGCTGAGAGATTTTCTTTGTTTGTATTTGATGGCAAGTTCAAAATTAATTGCCAGTTCATCTTTTGAGTGTAGTGGTTTTCTGAAGAAGTGATCAGCACCTAATTTAAAAACTTGTGTACTAATTTCTTGAGTAGGATCTGCAGTCATTGCTAAGACAACAATATTTGGCTGAGTTTCAAGAGCATGCTTGATGATTTCATATCCAGAAAATATAGTGCCTGTTTTTTCGTCAATTAAATTCATGTCTGTCAATAAAAAGTCAAAACCTTCATCATTGAGTAATTGAATGGCTTGTGAAAAAAAAGGCACGCCCTTGGCTTCCATGCCTAATTCGGCAGCAAAGCGCAAATATTTTGTTAGTTCTTCTTGCATGTCTTCAACAATGATGACTCTATTTCCTTTAAGTTCCAAAATCGGGTCTCCTTAAACTGCCAGAAAAAATATGTAAAGCTTGTCCACCCAGAGTTCTTACATACTCTAAATCTACTTTTTTGTATCCCGTATGAATAATTCCACCGGGAAACTCTAGATTTAAAATAAATGATTTATCTTGTGGTACTAGATGATAATGCTCCAAAGCTACATGGGCGGCAATGGCTCCTGAACCACAAGCCAGGGTAAGACCTGCACCCCTTTCATATACCTGCAATTTCCACTTTCTATTTTCAAAGGTTAAGAATCCAATATTGCAAATGGGAATAGGAAAATTTGCATGCAGTTTTCCTTCTGTTTGTGCCCATTTTCCGAATAATTCTTTGTTTTCTTTTGAAGAAAAGGCATGGTTATTGTCTAACAAAACTAGATGAGGATTAGACAATTCAATAAACAGTGCACTGATTGTTGAGGGAAATATTTGGTGCGATTTCTTAAATATAATTTCTTTTATGTCAATTTCTTGAGGCATAGAAATAACAACTTCGTTTTTTTCTAAATCACAAGACAACAAGGTGGCAAAAATTTCTTGCTTTCTTACAAATAGTTCATCTTGTAAAAGTTGCCCTGCCAGGTTTTCTGGTAGTTGTAATCTTGAAACATCAATAGGATGAGATCCTTTCCATACTTTTTTTTTGGCAAAAGCAAGGCCTATACAACGCAATGCATTTCCACATGTGGCCGCAAAAGAGCCATCAGCATTTACAATAAGTGCATCAAAACTGTTTGAGGATAAAATCACCACCCCATCTGCACCAATGCCAAAGTTTCTGTGACACAAATTTTTTATCCACAATCGAAAGGAGCCGAGCGATTCAAAACTCTCAAGTTCTTTTGAATTGATAAAAATAAAGTCATTGCCGCAGGCGACGTATTTTTCAAACGTTATCATACAAAAGATCTGGATCCTTTCTGAAGTGCTACTGCGATACCTCAACGGTTACGTTGCCAAGTACGCGACATTGACAGGCCAGCCTCTCGTCATCTCTAGCAGCCATGGCTTCTAAAAAGTCTTGTTCTTGGTCTGATATGGGGCTCAAATTTTGGGGATTTTCAAGAACACGAACCATACAAGCACCGCAGGCACCATCACGGCACCCAAATAAAATACTAGTATCTTCGTTTTCACATACATCAATTATAGAAGATCCCACTGGAACTTCGAAGTTTTTTTTATCGGTAGTTATTGTAAGTCTTGGCATAGAGTTCACCCTTGAATTGTAAAAAGCCACTATAGAAGCGTTTATTTGACATGGCAAGAATTGCCACTCCTCACTTCTTTCCCATCTCGTGACATTTTTTAAGACTTTGAATCTCTCACTAGTTCTGAAAAAATGGGAGCAAATCATAAGCATATTTCTGAGGTGTTTCCATGTCCCAAGCTTCGACGTTTGAGTCTGTGCCAGATATTTTGCCGCTTTTGCCGCTAAAGGACGTGGTGATTTTCCCACACATGGTTCTCCCTATTTTTATATCTGAAGACATTTGTCTCAAAGCTGTCGACCAGGCACTTTCCAAAGACAGGCTCCTCTTTCTATCTGCATTTCGCAGTGATTCTGGCTCTTGTGGGCAGGAATTTAAGGAGCTAGCCGTTTCTATTCCAATTCCTTTTGACGTTTATGATATAGGGACAATAGCTTCTGTTGTTAGAGCAAGAAAACTCCCAGATGGACGTACCAAAGTTCTCGTGCAAGGATTAGCAAGAGGGGTTGTCTCTTTTCTAAGCCAGGCAGAGCCTTTTCCTGCGGTTAAAGTATCTTTGCAGCCTGTCAGTGAAAAAAATAAAGGTCCATTATCTGAAGGACTTATTCAAGCATTAAGAGAACAAATTGAAAAGGTTGTTCGATTAAATCGTGTTCCAAATGCGGATCTTTCAATTTTACTTGAAGATATTTCATGTCCTAGTAAATTTTCTGATGTCGTGGCTGGACATTTTGGTTTGGAAATTGAAGAAGCGCAAAAGATCCTTGGTACTCTTGATCCTATGCTTCGGCTTCACCGAGTTCAAGAGCTTTTATTGAGAAACTTGCTTTTAGCTCAAGAAAAAGAGCTAAGCCAAAAGAATCAAAAAGACTGCCAACCAAAAGATACAAGAAGCAAGTTTCCTGCAAAAGTATCTCAAATCCTCGAGTTTGATTCAGAGTACAAAGAAGAATTTGAAGATCTTAATGAAAAAATTTACCGTGCTGGTATGAATTCTGAAGCTCTGACTGAGTGTTCAAAACAATTAAAAAGACTAGAGCGTATGAATCAAGACTCCAGTGAGGCGTCACTCACTCGATCTTATCTTGAGTGTATGGTTGAGCTCCCATGGAAATCTTTTGAAGCTCAGCACATTGATATGACTTTGTGTAAAAAAATACTAGATGAAGATCATTACGGTCTTGATAAAATAAAAGATCGTATACTTGAGTATCTTGCAGTTAAGAAATTAAACTCAAAAATCAAGGGTCCAATACTATGTTTTGTTGGGCCACCCGGTGTAGGTAAAACAAGTTTAGGAAAAAGTATTGCAAAAGCTCTAGGGCGTAAGTTTTTCCGGTTAAGTCTTGGTGGGGTTCGTGAGGAATCAGAAATTCGTGGGCATCGTAGAACTTATGTAGGCGCCATGCCAGGACGCATTATTCAGGCACTCAAAACTGTCGGTGTGAATAACCCAGTTGTGATGCTTGATGAACTTGACAAACTAGGATCTGATCAAAGAGGAGATCCTTCAAGTGCGCTTCTTGAAGTTCTCGATCCTGAACAAAATAATTCTTTTCGTGATCATTATTTGGGTGTTCCATATGACCTAAGTCAAGTTATTTTTCTTGCCAATGCAAATAGGCTCGATACCATTCCTGCTCCTTTGCGTGACAGATTGGAAATAATTGAAGTTTCTGGATACACAGAAGAAGAAAAAGCTGAAATTACCAAACAGTATATTGTTCCCAAGCAAATGGAGCAGAATGGGTTGTCTTCGCACTTGGTTCAAATTCAAGATACAGCGATTCAGCTTGTCATTCAAAATTATACAAGAGAGTCCGGCTTAAGAAATTTAGAAAGAAATATCTCTGCTATTGCTAGGAAATTAGCTCGTTATTATGCTGAAAACGATGAAAAAGGAAAAGATCGGAAACCCATCAAAGTTTCTGCAAAAATTGCTAGAGAGCTCCTCGGAGAAGAACGGTTTATTGGAGAAGATCATAATCCAGGAGAAAAGCATGTGGGTATTGCAATTGGACTAGCTTATACTCAGGTTGGTGGTGAAATTCTTCCTCTTGAGGTTAAACTATTTGCGGGCAAGGGGAGCCTTACACTTACTGGGCATCTTGGTGATGTGATGAAGGAATCCATTCAAGCGGCATTAAGTTGCATACGAGGTGACGCCGGCATTTATGGAATCGATGCAAAACTATTTCAGGAAAAAGATATTCATTTGCATATTCCTCAGGGCGCTATTCCTAAAGATGGTCCTAGTGCTGGAATTGCGATAGCCATGGCTTTTATTTCTGCATTTCGCCAAGAGCCATTGAGACAAGATATCGCCATGACTGGTGAAGTCAGTTTAAATGGACGTGTTCTTCCCATCGGCGGTGTGAGAGAAAAATTACTTGCTGCTTTGAGAAATGGAATTACCGAAGTGTGTGTTCCTGAAAAAAACAGAGGTATTTTTGAAGAATTGCCACTCCAAATGAAAAGACGTTTAAAAGTTCACTTTGTGTCTCATATTTCAGAAGTCTTCCAAATCTTTTTCTGTGGCAGAAATAAAGAACATAAACCCACTGATTTTATTGATAACACATCAAAAAACATGAGTAATTCTATAAATGCTGCTTAATGTGTATTTCAAGAGGTAAGGGATGTTAGCTGTTGAAAAGCTTCTTGCTCTGAGAGAAATTGATTTTTT
>JAIXXU010000089.1 GCA_027490595.1 Pseudomonadota bacterium | reverse complement strand
AGGAAATTTCAAAAAAATTTGAACAGCATAAAGTTTTGCTTTTGCCTGACGCTATTGACCATTTGCGGTCAACTTCTGAAATATTAGGTGAATACGTTGTATGTTTAAATATTAAAAAAAACAAAAAACAAGATATTTCATTTGATGATGTCGTTCAAAAATGCCTTGAAATTCATGCTAGCTCAAAATCACCTTTAAAGATCATAACTAAAGATGCCTGTGCTAAGTATGGCTATCCTAAAAAGGAACTGTACAAAAAGCTAACTGAAATACTGGAATCTGATTCTTAGTCTTCGCCAAGAGCCAGTGTCAGGAGTGTGCTGTGAACAATATCTTCGCAGGTTGCGCCTCGGGATAAATCGGAAAATGGTTTTTGTGTTCCTAGTAATATTGGACCCCAGGCTTTTGCCTCTGCGATATACTGCATCATTTTGTAACAAATATTGCCTGAGTTAAGATCGGGAAAAATAAAAACATTTGTTTTCCCCTGAATCATTGTATTTGGTGCTTTTCTTGAGGCTACAGCCGGGCTAACTGCTGCATCAAACTGTATTTCACCTTGAGCTAAAGTGTCAGGAAAACTAGTATGAAACTGTTCATAAGCCTGTTTCACTCGCCTTGTTTGCTCGTGTTTAGCGCTTTCCAATGTAGAAAAGCTTAAGAATGAAACACGAGGTTCATTTTGAGTCCATCGTTCAAACGCCCTGGTTGCATGACTGGCTATTTCAGTAAGTTGCTCTGAGGATGGGGTAGGTATAACAGCGCAATCAGAAAATAAAATTAAGTTTTCCCCACCTGGCGTAGGTTTTGCAAGAGATAAAAGGAAAGCGCTACAGAGTATTCCTTTTTCTTTTTTTAGCCTAACGGTATGAAGTGCTGCTTTTAACATATGTGCCGTTGTGTATACGCAACCACCAATGGCTGCATCAACTTCATTTAAAGATAGCATCGTACCTGCAAGATAAGCACAATCTTTACTAAGTGTGTCTATTTCTTTAGGAATTGAACAACGATTTGCATTACAATTTTCTTGAATATTTCTTTGAGTATATTCTTGTGATTTTTGTGCCATTTTGTCTGACAATAAAAGGCATTTGATATCAAGTTTTTTTGTAAGGATTTTCGAAGCTGCGATAATTCTTTCATCAAAACCTTCACAAAAAGCAACTTTTTTTCTATGGGCTTTTTCTAGTATTTTTTGCTTGATTTTTTCAGGTATGCCTTCAAAAAAAATATCCATGATTTACCTATAAGAAATTACTTTAAAAATTCCATTAACGAGGGAGTCACCATTTTTGAAGATGCTTGCATGGTAAATTGCAAAGATGTGCCTGCTCTTTTTAGGTCAAGAGCAGATTTAACAGGGTCTTCTCCTTCCAGTTTTCCATTTTCTTCATAGACTTGTATTTCATTTTTTTCCAATCTTGACATGATTTCATCGAGGCTTGCTTGCCGTGAGCCAAGCGTTGCCGTGGTGGTAAGAATACTATTCATGTTGTAGTCAAGTTCTTCCATAGAGGAATGAAGTTTATTTCTGTCATAGTTTTCAAGTGATTCATATAACTTGTTTAAATTTTTTAAAAGAGGAGTTCTTTTTGTTTCTTCGTTTGGCAGAGTTTCAAAAATAGAGCGTCCGTTCACATTAATTGGTCTGAATGTTTTTTCATCAAACTGTAGAAAAATAGAACCATCATCTCCTGTGTAACTTCCGTCTGCTGATATTGGTGGATTTTTTGTTTTGAAACCACCAAAAATATATTTCCCATCATATTCAGAATTGCCAAGGCTTATTACTTCGTAAATAAGTTGTTTTACCTCGGCAGCAGCAGCCTTGTGTGCGGTATCGTCGTAAGTATTATTTGATTGCTGAATAGAAATTTCTTTAGCTCTTCGAAGATTTTCTTGCAGACTTAAAAGAGTACTTTCAGTTTTATTGAGGAAGCTTTTTCCATAGTCTATATTTTTTTTAAATTGGTTTATATTCTCAAGGCTATCCCGATTTCTATACACTTTTATGGCAGCAACAGGATTATCGCTAACCTTTCTTAGTTTTTTTCCTGACGAGGCTATTTCATTTGCGTCGTCATTAAGTTTTTTGGCTGTATTTATTCTTTCAAAAGTTGAGCCATATTTGTAATTTTCTGAAATACGGTCGCCCATAAACCCCTCCTATTACCTTTTTAGACCAAGTATAGTTTGGTACATTTCTTCAGCGGTGGTAATAAGTTTAGAACTTGCATTAAATAGTTGATGATATTTAAAGATGTTTGCTGTTTCTTCATCAAAAGAAACACCAGAAACTGCCTCATGTTGAGCATTTAATTTTGAAACGATCACTTGTGCTGCGGCATTTTCTTCTTTTGTTTTAGACGTTTCTTGGCCTAATTTAGAAACAAATTTATCGTAGGATTCTGATAATGTATTTGTATCTTGTGATGAAATAGGTTCCTGAAACATTTTTATTAATTTATTCACGATGACGTTGTCACCAGGGGTGTCCTGTGACATAGCTGTCGCAATATTATTTGGGTTTGAAACAATGAGCTGATTGACATTAATGGTTTCTGCGGGATCTTTGCTGTCTTCTATTCCTTCAAAAAAATGAAGTCCTGTTTGCTTTCCAGCATCTCCGCATCCGTATCCTTGTCTATGAATCTCATTAAACTTTTGGGCAAATTGTTTAGCTAAATGATTTACATTGTCGATAGTTTCTTGAGAATATTTATCCCTAATTTTAATCAGACCCCCAAGCTTTCCTGTGGTAATTTTTTCAGTGACATCAATAAAGTTTGGGGTTTTAAATTTAGAGACGAGAATAGCTCGTTGTCCATTTTTGTTTATTTGTTCTCCAAGTTTGAAAGCAGAAGTATTGCCACCTTCCACCAGCAAGGATTCACCTGGGCCTCGGATAGTATATTGATCGTGACTATCTTTGTACGCAGTCATATTCGTCATTTCACTCAAATCTTTGATTAGTTTTTCTTGTCGATCTTTTAAATCATTGGCTCCTGAACCATCGTCTTTTAGAGTAACTATCTGCTTATTTAAGCTTGCAATCTCATCGAGTTTATCATTAATTGTCTTTAAGGAGTTTTCAATTTCTTTATTTGCATCAGACTGAATTGATTTTAGTCTAGAGTGAGAGACTTGAAATGCTTGTATTAAATTTTGTGCACTTTCTAGAGTGTTCGTTCTGGAAGAAGCGTCTTCTGGAGTGTTGCTAAGTCCTCGAAGAGCATTCGTGAATGCTGTTAATTTGTCTCGAACGGTTGACGTCATCTCTGGATCAAACAGCATTTCAATTTTTTTTAAGCCATCATATGTTGTTCCGTGAAACCCTGCGTTTTGGCTTTCCCTTTTCACTTGGTCTTCCAACAATTTGTCGTAGGAACGTGTCACGTTCTCTATGCGTGCACCGTCTCCTACCAACTGTCTGCCATATTCCAAGGGAGGTTTTGTGACGAGATTAATTCTTTGTCGACTGTAGCCTTCGGTATGTGCATTGGAAATGTTGTGACCAGCAACGTCTATTCCCGCCCTTGCATTCTCCATGGACTCTTGCCCTTTTGAAAGCAAGCTTGAGATTGAACCAGCCATATTTACACCATCACTCTGACGGATGAGTTTGTGGCTTTGTATTTTGAGTCAGGTTTTCCTACGGCGTTATAATTGATTCCAGTGTTTGCATTTGTATGAAAAATATTTTGTGACAACTCCACTTGTTGAAGTATTTTTTTAATAATTTGTTTGTTGCGTTGAACTCTTAATTGTGAAGTTTCAAAAAGAGTTTTAAAGTTTGCTCCCTGGATTTTAAATTTGAAGAACAGTGCTTCTACTTTTTGGAATACTTCTGCTGGAAGCAACGAACGAACATTTTCTAGGTAGGATGTAAATACAGTACAAAATATGTCAAGCGATATAGTTTGTCGCCTGGAATCAAAGGCGATGAGGTAAGAAATTTTTTGAATCAGTTGTAGTCTTTTGTTTTCAAGATTTTGCGCCATGCGAATATGTTGGTCTTTGACAATAACGGATTTTTCAATCAACTGGAAATCATAATGGCTAATGGCATCCTCTTCTTTGTCAAGAATTTCTAAAAATTGTGTAAAAAAACTCATTTGCCTTTCAATGACATCGTTAAGTTCTTGAAGGTAAAGTATGAGTTCATGCATGAATGATTTTCACTTATGGTTTCAGGCTTTGAGCCATTGTGTCTCTCATAGCTTCCTTGGCAATTCCCTCTGCTATTTTTTCTGCGTCAGGTTTATATTTTCCTGAATTTATAAGTTCCTTGTATTTAGCTACTTTTGTTTCATCCATATCAGGAGCTTTGTTCGCTTGAGCTAAGGCCAGTGCTCTTTCTTTTGCTTTATCAGAAATTTTTACCTGGGTTGCATTTTTTAAAGATGGTTTTTGGGACTCTTTTCCATAAGCTGTTGCCGCTATGTTAGCTTGTTTAATAGCGTTTGCTTTATTTGCTGTTTGGTTTTGTGAAGCATCCGGCATAGCTCTGGCATCGCGACCAAGATTTTGAATAGCCATGAAAAACTCTCCTGTTAATTATAAATTTATCCTAGGATATCATTGTGTAAGGAAAATGAATGGAAAAGCTTAGCCCACAGTCAAGTTTACTATGCTCGCCTGGCCTTTGCCTTTTGAAGTGAGCTTTTTATGTTTTGCAATTTGTTTGTTTTTACCAAGTCATAAAGGGCAAATAAAATAACAAATAGAATATTGATATAAATAAGGCCCCAAGAGGAAAAAAGTGCACTTGTAGTCCTGGGTATATCTTCACATCCGAACGGAATATCAGAAAAAATGAGTGATAGATTGTGAAACCACCTGAGAAACATATTTAAGAAGTAGGTATTGACTTCCATAAGTTTAGATTGAAGTGGCAATAGAAGAGCTATGATTGAAAGGGGTGTGACAAGGAAAGTAACCAATGGAATGGCAACGATATTGGCGAGACATGAATTTAGAAATGATGTTTTGTTTACTGCATAAAATAGAATTCCAATAAAAATAGATGTTGCTATTGTTGAGCATGTTGAATAGAAAATATTCATATTTGTTATTTTTCTTAGCTTTTTGATTTTATGGCAAGGAGTTTTGTGGCACCAAGTTAACAAAGCTTTCACGGTACGTGCGCTTAAGCCAGCACAACAAGCTCCAATTGCTGACAAAAGAAAGGAATAGTTTTGGCCAAACGGTCCAAATAGTAAGCAAAATATTATCAGTATCAATGCATTATCTAAGGTATGTTCATTCAAAAATCGTGTGAATTTAAAATAGCGTAAACGTAAAATTGAAAAGATCGGTATTCGTTTTAAGAAATCTAGACTTGCTGTTCGCAAAAGTGCTCCAGTCCCTCCGTATAAGAATGACAATCCAAATGAGACAATAATTCCAGATATTAGTTTTATAACTGAGTTTATTTTCATCATGTGATTAAAAGAGTAGGTTTTTTTTAAAGTAAAAAATGTAAAATAAGTGAGAATAAAACCAATAAATTGATTTACAGGATGTATTTGCCCTCCTGAAATTGCCAGCAGGTGCACAAGACCAGAAGCTTGGTATTGCTGCAATTCACAGGAAGAAAATTGGTGGATATTTCCTATAAAGCTTTCTCCTAAGTTTTTTTCGGACATGGTCGCACCAATGAGGTGGGCTTTAGTTTCTAGAAATTCTGGCAAGAAAATAGCACCACTTAAAAAACCTTTAAAACCTTGAATTTTGGAGAGATAGTAAGACATAACAACGAGGATAAAATATACAATTATAGATAAGACAAATTGTTTTTTTCTCATTGGAAATCCCCTTTGCTTCATAGAAACAAAATTCAACTTTTGTTTCTAGGGGTGCCCCCTAATAAGCCAACTAGAGCAAAATTTGAGGTTTATGCGAAGGGGCGTATTGACCTCTTCCGGAGTCTTTTGTAGAACTAAAATCTTCTTAAAGTCGCCATAGCTCAGCTGTATAGAGCACTTCTTTCCTAAAGAAGGGGTCGCAGGTTAGAATCCTGCTGGTGACGCCATTTAATTCAGTTCTATTTCCCCCAGGGCTCTTTTTTTTTCATAATCATATTTGAGTATTTTCTGTATTTTTTTGTCCATGGGTCTTGAAACTGCGCAATTGTTTATAGTTTTGATGAGAATTCTTCTTCTGATACGATAGAAATATTAAGTTTTTTTGCTTGTTTGAATTTTGCAGAGTTTGCGTCGGTTTCGTTGCATACAAGAAATAAGGTATTTGCTGATACAGATGAAACCAGTTTCGCTCCAATTTTTTCGAGAGCGAATTTGTATTGTTCTCGGGGTTTGGTTAGTGCGCCTGTAATACAAATTTGCTTGCCATGATAAGGATGAGAAACAAATTTTAACTCTTCTTTAGCTTTATTGTCATGTAGAACAACGACATGTTGAAGTAAATTTTTTATGACGTTTCGTTTTTCATTCAAAGATTCAACGAAATCTGTAGCTGATTTTTCAGCCCAGCCTTTATCATTCCTAAGATCTTCAGCCTTTAACTCTAAAACATGCTCTAACGAGCCACATTTTTTCGAAACTTCTTGGCATTTTACAGCGCCGCCTCGCTTTAAGCCCAATGCAGTAAGAAATTTTGCTAGAGGAATATTTTTTGCACCATCAATTGCTTTGATGATATTTTCTGAGGATTTTTCTGCAAAGCCTTCCAGTTGTAGAAGATCTTCTGTTGTGAGCTTAAATAAATCAGCGGGTTCTTTTAGAAATCCAGCATCTCTCAATTTTTGAATAATTTTATCAGAAACCCCCATGATTCCCAGACTAGAAACAAAATGAACAAGAGATTCTTGATCTTTAAAGGGGCATTTTATCTTTTCCAGACATATCAGATCGGGTCCTTGACGAACTAACTTGTGTCCACATAGACAAAGTGTTGGGAGCTGATAAGGTATTGGTCCTTTTTCTATCACAGATAACAAGGCAGGTATGACTTCGCCACTTCTAATGAGTGTTACTTTAGCCCCAGGCGCAAATTCACCTTGTTCGATAAATTCTGCATTGTGCAGTGTGGCGTATGATATTGTTGCGCCTGAAAGAAAAACTGGTTTTAATTTTGCGCGAAATGTAACTTTTCCGCTTCTTCCTAAGGCAATTTCGATATCTAAAATTTCAGTTTCAGCGGTTTCACCTGCTTGTTTGAAAGCAATACTTCCCCTTGGATGGTGTGAGGTTTGTCCCAGGGCTTCCCACTCTGTGTCATCCCGTAAGCGAAATACCAAACCATCAATGTGGTAATCTCGATCTTTGTTAAAAAGTTCTTGAATAAACGAATCTAGATTTGTGACTTCAATATTTTTTTGTACCGTAATAATTTCTCTGTTTGTAAAGCCAAAGCTTGAAATTAGTGCAATCTTTTTTATAAAATCATGATTGGTATGAAAGAAAGAATGAAATTCATGTGGGTTAAGAAGTTCGCCTTCATTCATACAGAGAATGTCATAGGGCTCAAATTTTAATGAATTAAGAATTGAAATCACTTCATGTGCATTCTTTCTACCTAAAGTACCAGGAACAGCATTACGTAAGCTATCAAATTGGTTTTCATATTTTTGAAATTCAGATTTTGGGAAATAGATTTCTCCTCTAATTTCAAGTTTCATTGTCGATGGTAGGTTAGTGGATAATTTTAAATTTTTTGGAATAGATAAGACGTGTAAGACGTGTTCGGTTACATTTTCTCCCAGTTGTCCATTGCCACGGGTAGATGCTTGGATTAATTTTCCTTTATAGTCATATTCAAGTGAGAGTGCCATTCCATCAAATTTATCCATGACAATACAAGAATACTTATTTAAAAAAGATTGAAGATCTTGTATGGAATAGGTTTTTGTTAAGGAAAGCATAGGTATCGTATGAAATACTTTATCTTTTTCTAAGTTGGTGTCGAATTCATAGCCCACGGTACCTAGAACCGGATGGTTTGGCTCTTGGGTGCGCAGTAAATCTTCAAGGGCATCATACTCGGCGTCTGAAATTATACTTTGTCCCAGGTAATAAAGTTTTTTGTAATACATTAGCCTAGAGGCTAATTTTTCAATTTCTAATTTATCAGTCACTGTTCGCATTCCGCCAAGAAAAAGTAAATCTATATTAGAGCCATGATGCTCTCAACTTTAATACTGTTGTAGCATAACGTTTCTAATTTTCGAGCGTCCTTGGGGTCTTTGTGGTTGGCCAGCGAGGCTTTGTTGGGTGTCCCTTTAATAAATTGGCTCCAAGGGCCTAACGGACCCCACTGCACGGGATTTGCCGATCCCATGAGAGTGATTGTGGGGGTCTTCGTAGATGCTGCAATGAACTGCATCGAGCTTGTATTAGTAATTAGAAGATTTGCTTGGGATACAGTACAAATTAGTTCAAAAATGTTTTTTGGTTGGATAATAGTAAATTGATTTTGAGCTGCTTCCTGAAGCCAATCTGTTTCGTGTGGGGCTCCAATAATAAAAGTGTTTCTTCCTTGTTTACGAAGAGCCATAGCGAGCTCATAAAAATTTTTGCTAGGCCATGCTTTTTCCCTAATGCTGGCCGTGGGATTTATGATGACGTCATATTTGCCGCGCTTGGGGAAAGGTGAAATCAGAGGAGGCAAGCCCAGCTGTTGCCCTTGTATCAATGTTTCTTCAATATGCTCTTTGTTAAGGGAAGATAAAATTCTAAGATATCTATCTCTCTCATGAATAACTAATTTATTATTTTCCTTGACAAAGTGAGTGAAAAAGAACTTTGTAATAGAGTTTTGACTAGCTCCAACTCTATAGGGAACTCTGGCAAGAAAACTTTGTAAGGCGAATCTTATGCTTTCAGAGCGAAAATCAATGGTCATATCGAAAGTCTGAAGAAATTTTTGAATAGATTTTACAACTTTATGATCTTGTTTTTCCCACAAATTTTTGTCTTGAGTTGCCTGCCAACATTCCAGGTCATTAAATTTTTTTTGTTGAGAAGTATAAATAAAATGAATTTGAGGCCAGACGGAAGGCTTTAAAATAGAAGTCCACAGCTTGGAGCCAATTAGAGTAATCTGCGCACTAGGATAAAGTTTTGTAATTTCGTAAAGAGCGGCTGTGGATACAAGAAGATCTCCCAGAGCTGCGTCATGATAAACGGCAATATTTTCTATTTGCAAAAGATTTTT
>JAIXXU010000163.1 GCA_027490595.1 Pseudomonadota bacterium | reverse complement strand
GGTTTTTTTTTACATATCATGGATAAATAAAGTCATGTCTTGTACTCACTCATCTAATACTTCGCATATAATGAATTAAATATATTCCGGCCAATGCCATCTCTATTAGGAATCCTAATGTGAGAACAGCGCACATTGATGCTCCCAACACGCAGAAATAATCATTGAGTACTAATAAACTTGAGTACTTTAAACCACGTCTGGCAGGCTGAAAAATAAGGGTATTTAGTAGAATAGGTAAGAAAAAGAATACCAACCCGACAGCAAACTTGTTTGAAGCAAACTGGAGATAATTCTTTTGCTTAAAGGATTTTCTGAGTCTCATTTCTTTATAAGCAAGAGTTTGTATTGCAATCGGGATGAGTAGAACCCAAATTGACAAAGACTGCAAAAAAACAAATTTGCCGGCTGACGCTCCAAAGCTAGACTCTGCACTAGCCACCCAAGGAAAAACTGATGCAGTTCCATTCACTAGAGTTCTTGGCCACCCACCGTCCATCAATATGCTGCCTCGCACCAAGAACATACCCCACAGCAAGAAAACAACAATAAAAATACCAAATAATTGATTACCTAATTGTTTACGCTGGGGTTCTTGTAACCAGTCGCTGGCGGCCTCTATTTTGTAAATTAGAGACAGCTGCCATTGCTCGGACTTAACTGGGGCTTGCTTGTTTTTCATGGCGCCAAGTATAAATACTCACGTCCAGATCAAACATATCAATAGCTCCACATTCATCATTTCTTAACATGCCATTTTTACAGTCCATTCAAACATCTAATATTGAGATTGAGACTGTGAACAGCAAATTGAAGGCTCCTGTTTTACTTACACTGCTTGCTTTATCGAGCATCTCTGAAGCTGAACTTGGAGGGATGTGTGATGAAGCCCGCAGTAAAATGGAGTTGCTACGTTGCGAGGAAATGGGATTAGACAAACTTGAAATCATAAATAACGAAACTTATAAACTCGCCCACCAGATAACTACTGACAAAGCCAAACTAAAGGATGATCAACAAAAGTGGGAAAGAAACGTTTTAAATCGCTGCAATGATAAAGAATGTATTGAGAAGGCCTTCACTGATCGTATTGCATTGCTTGAGGGCCTATGGAGGAAATCGAGGTTTAGCAGTGCAGTCAAAGCCGACATGCAGTCCAAAACACCATTTGAAGGTCATTGGAAGCACTGTGACTTATTTGAAGGCAAAATCATTTGCTCATCTTTCTCTTTGATCCAGACAGGTAATCGTATATGTGGTGACTGGGACTACTGGGCAACTTATCGCACCTATTCCGGACAATTCCAAGCGCACACCACGGCTAAGAATGAAGCAGTCCTAGAACTGACTTGTGGTGTTGGTGACTTGGGAAGTGAAGCTAATATTGAATGTAATAATAAGGCCAAGCCAAGTGGATTCTGGGCGAAATCAAGTGGTTTAATAAAAATATGTGATGGTCGACTTTACTGGGGTAAAAAAACCTGTGATCAGGCCAAGGTATCTGAAAGTTACATTTATGAGCCAATAAACGCTAAAGAGAAATATGCGCAGCAGGACTGGATTAAAGAGTGTCTTTCTAAAAAATAAGCACTTGGTTCATTGCTTACTGGACTTCACCCGCTCTGCTAGACAAATCATAAAGTACACACAGGGGTCAGGTCTTGCAATCCAACATAGCCATGAAAATGCTTAAATGCAAGACCTGACCCCATATTTGTGTACAAGACATGACCCCATATTTGCTCTACAATTCAGCGTCGTCCGCTTTGCAGCTGAGCGTGAACCAACCACCTTTCGGCAACCTCTGCTTTACATCATCAGGCAGGTATGGATCATTTCGAATCGAGCATCGATTACTCTCTGCGAAAGGCTCTAGACTGGGCCCTGCTGATTCGACAGTAATAGCGAGTCCTTCTGATACACAGCACCCAATGTATTTTGTTATGTACTCTTCATCAATCAGCAAGACCTTATGGCCAAGCAGGTGCATTGACTTCAATGGAAAGCGGTAATCGCTATAATCTTGTTGAAAGTCAGGTTTTTTATGCAAATAACCCTGCTTTATATAAGCGACTAGAGCAGGGCCAGACTCTGCTTTTCTTTCATTTTTAGAATTCATGGCTAATGCCTCGATAAGGCCTTTCTCCAACGGCTCCTCCGCCAACTGGCTGGCAGATTTGGCCTCTTTCTGCTGCCCACAGCTTGCAACAAAAATTAGCAAAAGCAACATACATAGCGTTCTGATATTCATTTGACTCTAACCAAACAGTCTTATTTTTGATTAATTATTATATGAAGTAATTTTGACAGTAAATCGGAACCGCAAGCGAAACTCTAGTTTACCTCACCACAAAACAAAAGAAGACCCAAGGCGTTAACCTTGAGTCTCTATATAACTGCCCACCAAACAATCGAATCTGAGTAACAACGCTAGTCACTCCCGCTTGGACAACTCCAACTCACCACGCCAAGCCAACATCACGGCCAACGATCTCAGTCGGGATCACCGTCGCATCAACGCATGAAATTGAATAGAAGCACAAGAATCAAGGCTAAAGGTATGGCTAATAATATTTCTATGATTGTGGACAACACAATT
>JAIXXU010000263.1 GCA_027490595.1 Pseudomonadota bacterium | reverse complement strand
CAAGAGAACCTTGACCGGTATATGACCTGCGAGAAACTTCAATATAGGTTGGCACAGCACCAAAAAGTGTCACACAAATTAAAAAAAGTGTAGCAAACGGAGCATTGTAACCGGCTGCCAAAAGAGCAATCCCAGCCTGGTAGGCCAAGGAAGAAAAATAGTCCACACCCGTAAGGCATAAGACGTTAAACCAATGGTGGGTGACAAGAACAGAATCTCTCAATTTTTCAGACGTGGAATGAAACAATAGCCCAGCAAATTTTGATGCTCTGTGTATAAGATTTTGTTGATACTTGCGGATCAAGACTTTGCTCCTTAGCGACAATCAGAGAAAAACTCATTCAAAGTAAAAGAACGTTATGCTATTTAACCTAGAAAAAAGCATCTAACTGTTTGTTCAAAAAGATTAGGATTATATCCTTAAAAAACACTAAAAATTAGTTCGTCATTTTTTTGACATTTTTCTTAAAACCATATCCATTCTAAGGTTTTAACCCAGAAATAACTCAGAAGAAAGGTAATTATGTCGCTAAATAACAAACATACTCAACCATCCGCGGTAAAAAAACCTAAAATAGGAGATTTTAACAAATTAATGCCAAAACCAGAACGAATAAGAATCATTTCTATCTCTAATCAGAAAGGAGGATGTGGAAAAACGACCTCAGCTATAAATATAGCAGCTGGGCTAGCAAGCCTTGGGCAACGGGTGTTGCTTGTAGACTTAGATTCCCAATGCAACGCTACCACGGGACTTGGCATTGAGCTTCACGATGTAGAAAAGTCTATTTTTGATTTATTGGTGGAGCCTAAAAAAACATCTATAGAGGATGTCATTTTAGAAACTCAATACGAGAACCTTCACATTGCACCGGGTTCAATTGAACTTTCTGAATTTGAAAGCAGGATGTCGGGAGAAATTGGACGGGAAAATCGGTTAAAAAAAGCTCTTCTGCCACTGTCTGAACTTTATGATTTTATTTTACTAGACACACCTCCGAGCCTAGGTCTTTTGAGTATCAATGCTCTCAATGCGAGCCAGGAAGTTCTAATTGCACTACAAGCCCATCCCTTTGCCTTTGATGGCTTGCGTCTCCTGTTGGAAACAATTTCATTGATACAAGAAGAACTCAACCCAAACCTCAAGATAGCCGGCCTAATGATTACGATGTATGATGCTCGAACCAAAATTTCTAGAGAAATTGTAGACAAAGTGTCTATCATGCCAGAGCTAGAAGGACTCATTTTTAAAACTCATATACGACAAAACATTCGTATTGCTGAAGCCGCCAAAGCTCGCAAGTCTATTTTAAATTTTGACCCAACATGTACAGGCGCCATTGATTACAAAAGGCTTAGCATAGAAATCTGTGCTCAAAACTCTCCATCTAAAGCTACGCTTGAAACAACAACCAATCCATCGAAAGGATAAACACCATGGAAAAAGAAAAACCTAAAAAAGCCTTACGCAATTTATTTGTAAAAACAGAACCCTCTACTATTGAATCTGTTCATCAGGAATACTCAGTTGAGAAAAATAACGGCAAAAAAAATAACGAACACAACCAGCTGGCATTAGGCGCAAACCCTTCACTCAAAAGCAAAGAGGCCATATCACAACAGGAAATAGATTCTGATTATGCTGAGCAAAAATTAACTTCACCCAGTGAAAGCCATAGTACTTCGAAGGACAAAAAACCATCTTACTCTTTTATTCGAATTCAATGTCAAGATGATCTATTTAAATCAGAACGGGCTCAATGGGCTGAAAAAGATTACATTTCCTTTATTTATCGCATAGAACAGGCACAAACAGATGCATTCTTTCTCAAAGGCAGACTTATTTCTGAAATAAAGGAACGATTTTACATCAATAACAAGAAAGGTTGGGCAGATTTTTGTGAAAAAACCCTGAATATGAATTATACAACCGCAAATCAGTATATCAGGGTTGCACAAGAATTTGATGTGACGTCACATCCACGGAAAGATTTTGGTTTTGAGCATTTTAAAGCGTTATTGCCCTTAGACTTGCATCAACGCACTGAACTTATTGAGCAAACACCTAGTAATTTAAGTGTCAAACAACTTCGAGAACTGGTTAGCCAAAGAATCAATACTAAACACGCTGAGCTCAATTCAAGCAAGAATCAAGTTTCCTCAAGAGATGTCGTCAGCACGCTTCAAAAACTGAAAACCCAACTTCACAAACTTGTCATGCCAAGCCTGACTCAAGAAGAAAAATGGCAACTGTACGGCGCTTTTCAAAATCTATCTGAAGAAATGGCTGCAATATCCAATTTCTTTGTTTCCAAACCAGAGCCAAGCCAAGAACCAACGTTTAATTCGTAAAAATTTGAAGGATAGAATAATGAAAGAAGCCATCTTTCGCAATCACAGATTCAGTAGACTTGAACTACTCACAGGAAAAAATGGGCTAGAAAAACTCCGAAACCTACACGTTATGGTAATAGGTTTGGGTGGGGTAGGAAGTTACACAGCTGAAGCTTTAGCACGAGGCTCCATTGGAAAACTTACACTTGTAGACTACGATGAAATTTGCGCTACAAACATCAACAGACAAATCCACGCATTGAGTGACACCATAGGTCAAAAAAAGGCCCTTCTACTCAAAGACAGGTACCATAAGATAAACCCACACGCTAAAATCATCACACTCCTTGAACACCACCATCCAGATAAAGAAGACCTATTATTTCAAAAGGCCGAACAAGAAATGGATGCCCCTATTGATGCCGTAGTAGACGCCATTGACACCCTTATCCCTAAAATACATTTAATTAAAACATGCATGGATAAAAAAATTCCTCTGTGGAGCTCAAT